>CALYVE010000162.1 GCA_945492935.1 uncultured Lachnospiraceae bacterium | reverse complement strand
GGCCTTACATGGTGTGGTTCTTATTTTGAATTATAAGGAGAGAAACAAATGCTTTTAAATGAAATGTTAAATATAAAATATCCTATCATTCAGGGTGGAATGGCAAATATCGCACTTGGCGAGTTTGCTGCAGCTGTATCAAATGCCGGTGGTCTTGGACTCATCGCATCCGGCGGATTTGATGCTGAACGTATCCGCGAGGAGATAAAGAAGTGCCGTGCACTTACAGATAAACCTTTTGGCGTTAACTTAATGTTAATGAATCCGGATGTCGATAATATTGCAAAAATGTTAGTTGAGGAGAAGGTAGATGTTATTACAACCGGTGCCGGTTCTCCTGAAAAATATGTTGCTGACTGGAAAGCAGTCGGAAGTAAAGTAATTCCGGTTGTTGCAAGTGTTACTCTCGCAAAGCGTATGGAACGTATGGGTGTAGATGCTGTTATTGCAGAAGGAGGAGAAAGTGGCGGACATGTCGGAGAGATGACAACCATGGCACTCGTCCCTATGGTAGTTGATGCACTGAATATTCCTGTCATTGCAGCGGGCGGTATTGCAGACGGAAGAGGAATGGTCGCAGCACTTGCACTTGGGGCAGTTGGTATTCAGATTGGTACAGTATTGCTTGCAAGTGAGGAATGTCCGATTCATGAAAACTACAAGCTTGCAGTTGTTAAGGCAAAGGATAACGGAACAGCCGTTACAGGTCGTAAAGCCGGTGCTCCTGTTCGTGTAATTAAGAACCATATGACAAGAGAATATCTTAAGATGGAGAGTGAAAATGTTTCAAGAGATGAACTTGAGCAGCTTACACTAGGCTCTCTTCGTAAGGCAGTTTTAGAGGGTGACACGAAATATGGTTCACTTATGGCAGGTCAGATCAGTGGTCTTGTCACTGACATTAAGCCGGTTGCAACAATTCTTGACGAGATTTACGAAGGTGCTAAGGCGGAGCTTGCAAAGCTTAATTCTTTTGGATTATAGGAGGATAATATGAACATAGGTTTTTTATATGCCGGACAAGGTAGTCAGTGCGTAGGTATGGGAAAGGACTTCTATGAGAAGTATCCGGAAGTGGCAGAGACATTTGATAATGTTTCGATTGATTTTGATGTAAAGGAATGTTGTTTTGAAGGACCAATCGAGAAGTTAAGCCAAACAAGATATACACAGCCTTGTATGGTGACGTTTGCGGTTGCTATGACTAAGCTTCTCAAATCAAAGGGAATTGTTCCAAAAATGGCCGCAGGTCTTTCTCTTGGTGAGTATTCTGCACTTTATGCTGCAGGCGTTTTTGATGAGAAGCAGGTTGTTGATTTAGTTGCTTATCGCGGAAAATCAATGGAAGAGGCTGTTACAGGAAGAGACACAGGCATGATTGCTGTTATGAATCTTGACCGTGAGTCAATCAAGGCTTGTTGCAAGAAGGCAGAGGAAGAATTTGCTGATTCTCCGTATCATATTGCTGAAGTTGCAAATTACAATACGCCTACGCAGGTTACTGTTTCCGGTGATTCACCGGTTATAGCACGTGCCGGCGAGCTTATGACAGAAGCCGGTGCGAAACGTATCGTTCCTGTAGCCGTAAGCGGACCGTTCCACACTTCTTTGATGAAACCTGCCGGAGACAAGTTAGCAGAGCGTTTTAAGAGCGAGACCTTTGGCGAAATGCAGATTCCTGTAATCTTTAATGCAACCGGTTCTGAGATTACATCTGATACAACAATTGCCCTAATGCTTGAAAAACAGGTGCAAAGTTCCGTTTATTTTGAGGATTCAATCAAATATATGATGGAAAAGGGTATTGATACTTTTGTTGAAATTGGACCGGGTAAGACACTTAGTGGATTTGTTAAGAAAATCGATCGCAGCTATACTACATATTCCATTTCAGATGTAGAGAGCTTTGAGGCATTTCTTGCGGATATGGAGGGATAGATATGAGTTTAGCTGGTAAAATTGCAATTGTAACCGGCGGTAGCCGTGGGATCGGCAGAGGAATTTGTATTGCGCTTGCAAAAGCCGGAGCAGATGTTGTTACATGCTATGCACATGGAGCAGACGGTGCGAATGAGACGGTTGCTTTATGTAAGGAATACGGTGTTCGCGCAGAGGCAGTTCAGGCGGATGTTGCTAAAAATGACGATGTAGCCCGTATGGTTTCATATGTGAAAGAAACCTATGGAAGCATAGATATTTTTGTAAATAATGCAGGTATCACAAAGGATAATCTCCTCATGAAGATGACAGAGGATGATTTTGATGCAGTACTTGATACGAATTTAAAGGGAGCTTTTTTATGTATTCGGCATATTGCTAAGATTATGCTTAAGCAAAAGTCCGGACACATTATTAATATTAGCAGTGTCGTTGGCGTAAGCGGTAACGCAGGACAGGCAAACTACGCTGCAAGTAAGGCCGGTATGATTGGTCTTACTAAATCGGTTGCCAAAGAGCTTGGATCTCGCGGCATCACATGTAATGCTGTTGCACCTGGATTTATTGAGACAGACATGACAGCGAAGTTACCGGAAGACATCATTGCACAGATGAAGAATTCCATTCCTATGAAATCATTAGGACAGGTTGAGGATGTAGCAAATCTCGTAGCATTTCTTGCTTCCGAAGAGGCACGCTACATTACAGGTCAGGTTATCTGTGTAGATGGCGGTATGGCAGTATAATATTATTTTGAAAAGAGGTACAAAATGGGCAGAAGAGTTGTAATTACAGGTATGGTAACTGTGAATCCTCTTGGTAAAAACGTTGAGGAAACATGGCAAAATGTAAAAAAAGGTGTTTGTGGTATTGGACCAATTACTCAAATTGATGTAACCGATCACGCTGTTAAGCTTGCCGGTGAAGTTAAGGATTTTACACCGGATCCGATTATTGATAAGAAGGAAGCTCGTAGGATGGCTCGTTTTTCCCAGTTTGCGCTTGTTGCAGCTGTTGAGGCTTTTGAACAGAGCGGACTTGATATGGAGAAAGAAGATGCCAAGCGTTGCGGTGTAAACTTCTCCAGTGGTATCGGTGGACTCAAGTGCACAGAGGATAATTACCAGACCGGACAGAGAAGAGGTTACGATAAGATTTCTCCATTCTATATTCCTATGACAATTTCGAATATGGCAGGTGGTAATATTGCAATCCGTCTTGGATTTAAAGGTATGTGTACATGTGTAGTAACAGCCTGTGCAAGTGGAAATAATGCAATTGGTGATGCGTTCCATTATGTTCGTGATGGTTATGCGGATGTCATGCTTTGCGGAGGAACAGAGTCATGTATTACAGATATGGCTGTTGGTGGATTTACAGCTATGCAGGCTCTTAATACAACAGAGGATCCAAATCGTGCTTCCATTCCTTTTGATAAGGAACGTGGAGGTTTCGTTATGGGTGAAGGTGCAGGAGCACTCATTTTAGAGGAATATGAGCATGCGAAAGCGCGTGGAGCTAAGATTTTAGGCGAAATTGTAGGATATGGTGCTACATGTGACGCTTATCATATTACAGCTCCTCATCCGGAAGGAGAAGGTGGCGCTGCTTGTATGGAAATGGCTGTTCGTGATGCGGGTATTACTCCTGATCAGGTTGGTTATATAAATGCACATGGTACATCAACACACTTAAATGATGCCGGTGAGACAAAGGCAATCAAGAAGACATTCGGTGACCATGCTTACAAGATGATGGTTAGCTCAACAAAGTCTATGACAGGTCATTTACTTGGTGCAGCCGGTGCAATTGAAGCAATTTTTACTGCAATGGCACTTCAGGATGAATTTATCCCTGCAACAATTAATTACAAGGTTTTTGATGAGGAATGTGACCTTGATATTGTACCAAATGAAGGACGTAACGCAGTTGTTTCATATGCTGCTTCAAACTCACTTGGCTTTGGTGGTCATAATGCATGTATTGTATTTAAGAAATTTGCAGAGTAGGAGAACAGAATGGAACTTAATTCAAATCAGATTCAGGAAATATTGCCACACCGTTATCCGTTTGCTTTAGTGGATCGTATTACAGATTATGAAGCCGGTAAGTGGGCAAAAGGAATAAAATGTGTTTCTGTTAATGAGATGCAGTTCTGTGGACATTTTCCGCAGCAGCATGTGATGCCGGGTGTTCTCATAATTGAGGCACTTGCACAAGTTGGTGCAATTGCTCTTTTAACAGAAGAAGAAAACAAGGGTAAAATCGCTTTCTTCGGAGGTATCAAAAATGCCAGATTCAAGAAACAGGTTGTGCCCGGTGATGTTCTTGAAATGGAATGCGAACTTACAGAGCGTAAAGGTCCTGTTGGCTATGGAAAGGCTGTAGCTAAGGTTGATGGTAAAGTGGCAGTCGTTTGTGAACTTACCTTTGCTATTCAGCAGTAAGCAGTCGTGCGGAAGGAGAATTTTTATGACAGAATGTGTGAATTGTGGAAACAGTATCCCAAAGTCATCTCTTATGTGCCCATATTGTAATGCGGTACAGGAAGAGCGTACAATATTGTTGCAGGACATGCCGGATAGTATGCCGACGCAGTTTTCGGATCAGCAGTCAGCTGCTTATGCCCAGCCGATGAAACCCGGAGAAAATGCGCAACCAAATGCTTATGCAGCACCTGTTTTTTCGAATTCGCCGAGTGATCCTTCCATTTCATATCCTCAACCGACTGCTTTTGCTCAGCCGGAACAACAACCGGTCGCATCAAAAAGCAATTTTGTAAAAGGATTAGCTATCGGAATTGCTTCGACTGCAGTCGTTGCAGGTATTGTAATTGCATTGATTTTACTTCTTTAGAAGAATAACGACTGTCACAAAATGGAAAATTCATTTTGCGGCAGTCGTTTTATATACCGTGGCCTTGTAGCGCGGTGCCTTGCCGACAATGGAATAAATTTTGTTTTGA
>CALYVE010000161.1 GCA_945492935.1 uncultured Lachnospiraceae bacterium | reverse complement strand
CAAGGTCTATGAATATCTAAACAAATTTTATGTGGTTGAAGGAAACAAACGTGTATCGGTAATGAAATTTTTGGGGGCAGTTTCAATACCGGGTACAGTGACGCGAAAAATACCAAAGCTGACAGATGATCCTGAGATAAAAATATATTATGAATTTTTAGACTTTTACAAGCTGACCGAAGTCAATTATATGTATTTTAGCGAAGAAGGTTGTTTTAAGCGCTTGTTGGAACTAACAAGTGAAGATCCAACGGTTGCCTGGACGGATGAGCAGAAAAAAGACTTTGGCAGCGCGCATCATAATTTCTGTACAGCCTTAAAAGCACGCGGCGGTGAAAAGCTGCCGATCGGAAGTGCCGATGCATTCCTTATATTTATTGATATTTATGGATATGATAATATTAAAAACCTTACATCAAATGAAATGAAGGGAAAGGTTGACCTTCTTTGGGAAGAGTTCATGGATGAGTCGAAGGGACAGGAAATCGAACTTCGAATGGAACCGGCGAAGAAGGGACGTAAGCGCCTTATGGAATATTTCAAGGCACCTTCCCCTAAGACTGTTGATGTTGCATTTGTATTTGACAAAGATCCAAAAGAGTCGGACTGGTTGTACAGCCACGAGCTGGGACGCCTTTATTTAGATGAACATTCGGATAAATTCCGTACAACCAGAGTGATAAATGTGAAAACAGAAGAAGAGACGATTGAGGCGATTGAAAAGCTTATTGAAGAAGGTATCCAGATAATCTTTACAACATCTTCGCAGCAGGCGGCAGCAAGTGTAAAGGCAGCTGTTAACCATCCGAATGTCGTAATTATGAACTGTTCATTAAATACATCCTATAAGCTTATTCGCACATACTATGCAAGATTATACGAAGTAAAATTCCTTGCAGGAATGCTTGCGGGTTCTATGGCAAAAAACGGACGAATTGGCTATCTGGCAGATTATCCGATTTACAGTATGCCTGCAAATATCAATGCATTTGCGCTTGGAGCCAGCATGGTTAATCCGAGTGCAAAGGTATATCTTGAGTGGACAACAATAAAGGGTGTCACACGAGAACAGGTGATTGAAGATTTCAAAGCGCGTGGCATTTCTTATGTTTCAGATCAGACGATGATAAAGCCAAATGCGGCAAACAGACAGTTTGGGCTTTATTGCATTTCGGAGGAAAAACCGGTGAATATTGCGATGCCTGTATATCAGTGGGGCGTGTTCTATGAGAAGCTTATAGATGCGGTACTCAACGGAAGCTTCCAGCAGGAAGGTGAGAACGAAGATAAGGCTATCAATTATTGGTGGGGACTTTCTGCAAAAGTTGTAGATATCATTTGTTCGAATAAATTGCCGGTTAATACACTGCGCTTGATTGAAGTGTTTAAGGATTTAATGAAGAAAAATGAATTTCAACCATTTTCAGGCGTTTTGTACGATCAAAACAACGAATTGCGAAATGAAGCGGATGAAGTAATGTCACCGGACGAGTTGATGAAAATGAACTGGCTGCTAAACAATGTAGTCGGTGAAATTCCGGAGATAGGAGCCTTACGTGATGAGGCGAAATCTATCGTTGAACTTAAGGGTGTCACAGATAGCGAATAACATGAGGTTAACATATGAGGATTTTGTTACTTGCGGACGAAGAGTCGAAGTATTATTGGGATTACTTTGAAAAATCAAAATTAGACGGAATAGATTTGATACTTTCCTGCGGAGATTTGGCACCACAATATTTATCATTTATTGCGACGTTTTCCAAGGCTCCGGTATTGTATGTGCATGGTAATCATGACAAATGTTACGCACAGACACCACCGGAAGGCTGTATTTGCATTGATGATGATGTGTACAATTACAAAGGCGTCCGAATTATGGGGCTTGGTGGTTGCATGAGCTACAACTGTGGGGAGCATCAATACACACAAAAGGAAATGACAAAACGAGCAAAGAAATTGCGCCGCAAGGTCAAAAAACAGGGGGGGATTGATATACTCCTGACTCATTCACCTGCCTATCATCTGAATGATAGTGAGGATCTTCCGCATACAGGATTTGAAGTGTTTTTGGAGATAATGGACACATACAAACCCAAAATATTTGCCCATGGTCATGTCCATATAAATTATGGTCGTGATTTTAAGAGAGAATGTATGTATAACGAGACAAAGGTAATAAATGCGTATGAACGTTTTATCATAGAGATTTAGCTTGTTATAATATACCTTTTTTGTTATAATATGCGTAATCGTGTGGATATATCGCGTGTTTCAAAAAAAGATTTGGTTACTGAATATAAACAGGTTAATAGAATATGAAAGGCATGAAATGCCATATAATGGAGGGGAAAGAAATGAAATACGATCGTTGTCCGAACTGTATGCAGGCTTTGACAGAAGATGTTGCTTCATGTCCATATTGTGAATTCGAAATTGCAAATTATAAGGAAAGACCGACATGCCTTCGTCCGTTTACTGTTTTACAGAATAAGTATATGATTGGCCGTGTGATTGGTGTTGGCGGTTTTGGTATTACATATATTGGCTGGGACATGAATTTGCAGACATATATTGCAATTAAAGAGTATTACCCGGAGAGCTTTGTTACACGTAATACACAGACCGAAAATGCAAGTAATCAGGTTGTTGCAAAGGAAGCAAACAAGGAAGATTACGAAAAAGGACTAAAGAGATATGTTGAGGAAGCACAGAATTTATCAAGATTCTATACACTTCCCGGTATTGTTTCGGTCAAGGATTTCTTTTATGAGAACGGAACTGCATACATTGTTATGGAATATATCAACGGAATTAACCTGAAAGAATATTTGAACAATGCAGGCGGCAAACTTCCGGAGGCAACCGTACTTTCTTTGATGAAGCCGGTATTTGAGTCGTTATTTATAGTACATAATGGTGGTCTTGTTCATCGTGATATTAGTCCGGACAACATCATGGTAACTACGGAAGGCAAGATTAAGGTTATCGATTTTGGAGCAGCTAGAGAAAATAATGGTTCAGCTGACAAAACATTTACGGTTATTTTGAAGCATGGTTATGCTCCGCCGGAGCAATACTATGCAAAGGGAAATCAGGGACCTTGGACCGATATTTACAGTCTGTGTGCAGCAATGTACAAGATGTTAACGGGAGAAGTACCTCCGAACAGCATTGAACGTATGGAGAATGATGAATATGTCGCACCATCTGCACATGGAGTTACAGTTTCGCCTCGTACAGAGTATGTTTTGCAGAGAGGTCTTGCTGTAAAAACAAGCGACCGTTATCAGAATATTGGGCAGTTAATCAGTGATTTATATGGCTCTGAACCAATTACGCCTGTGCCAAATCAACCGACACCTGTTGCATCGCTTGCGACAAACAATGTGACACAGCAGTCTATGTATTTGAGTGAACCGGTTGAAAAAAAGTCTAAAAAAGGCTTAGTGATTGGTATCATTTGCGGTGTTGTCGCTGTAGCAATTCTTGCGGTTGTATTGATATTGGTAAATGGGAAAAAGGATAAAGATAAGGATACAACAGAGACAACGGAGACAACAACGGAAGCATCAACGGCAACTTCCACAGATGCAACAACCGAAAATCCGGGACCGGATGTTCCGGTTGTTCCTGAGGTTATATGGCAGTGGCCAACGGAGCTTTCAGACAGGTGGCAGGATTATACGTTTGCTGTTAATGATACTGTTTATGCGTTGCCTATGCCTTACAAGGAGTTTATGAGTAAGGGATGGGTGTCTGATTCTATTCCGCAGAGTATACCGGCAGGTGGTATGGATTATTTTACAGTAAGCCTAAACGGTCTTGAGGCATATGTTGCAATCTGTAATTATAGTGTATCTGCTGCATCAATTGAAGAGTGCTATTTGATTGGATTTAGTATTGATTCTTCCATTAATAATGTTCCGGCGGGAACAATTTATGAAATTGCAGGAGGTGTCAGACTTGGTGAGTCTGATGTGCAGCAGGTTAAGAGTGCACTTGGTGCACCGGACAGCTTTTATGAAGGAGATGCTGAGTCATATCCGGATGGTTATGTATCGCTTGATTACGCAGGTGATACATGGGAAGATGGTATGGATTTGGTGCTCGAGGGCGGTGTGCTTACATCGATTTCTATTGCAAACACAGCGGTACCGGAAGGCTTTGAACTTGATCCGGCTCAGCTTGAGACCGCGCCTCCGGAAATCAATTCAAAGTATGTTGCACCTACATCAGGTAGTACAGACCGTTTTGATTCAATCATTACAGTAGGTGAGAAGCATTACAAATTGCCGGCTCCGGTTTCCGAGTTTACAGAGGATGGCTGGACGCTTGATTCGGCGACAGACGATTACATAGCCGGCAACTCATCAATTGAAACATGCTTACAAAAGAATGGCAGTAAAATCGAAGTAACGATTGTGAATTTTACGGATAATGCTATTCTTCCGGTTAATGGATTCGTGAGAGAAATAAAAGTAGAGGCAGGCTATTGCGATATTGAAGTAATATTCCCTGGCGATCTTAGACTGTCTGATCCCGGAAGTGAATTTGCAGATGTGTACTCTGATATGGGTGATGATTACAGCAGAGATGACAGTTGGGTATCATGTATTTATTATGATGTATATTATGCTGGAGACAGTCAGTACGGTTATACGGTTCATGCCGGAGCATTTTCGGATATGGAAACAGACATTATTAATCAAATATCTTATGAAGATATGACACAATATTACTAAAATGACGAGCATTATTTGCCTGTTCGTCGCAAGGAGATGTTAAAATGGCAGAAGTGAAATTTGACCAGATATTAGATGAATACGTAGCGTTTTGTAACGATGCGCGCAAAATTAATGTCAACTTATATGACGAATACAATGTCATGCGGGGACTCCGTGATTCCAATGG
>CALYVE010000160.1 GCA_945492935.1 uncultured Lachnospiraceae bacterium | reverse complement strand
AGCATGACCGGCTTCGGAAGAAGCGAACACATTTCAGAGGAACGAAAAGTCGTAGTCGAAATTAAGGCTGTAAATCACAGATATTGTGATATGACGGTTAAGCTTCCTCGCAAATTATATAGTTTTGAGAATGATATCCGCACACTTTTAAAGGATTATATTCAACGTGGTAAGGTGGATTTGTATATTACATATGAAGACTATACAAAGTCTAATGTATGCGTTAAATATAACAAAGAAGTGGCGGCAGAATATATTGCTTACATGAACAGTATGGCAGAAGAATTCGGACTTTCAAAGGATTTGACTCCGTCGGTTGTCGGTAGATTTCCTGAAGTGTTTACTTTGGAGGAACAAAAGACGGATAGCGATGAGATTTGGTGCCATCTCAAAGAAGCAGTATGTGAGGCGGCTTCGCAATTTGTGGAAACCCGCGTTGTAGAAGGAGAGCGCCTTTGTGCGGACCTTGTGTTAAAGCTTGATGAGATGCTTGAAATGGTTAATTTCATTGAGAGCAAGGGACCGGATATTATAGTTGCATACAAGGAAAAACTTTTGGAACGTGTAGCTGAATTATCTTCAAATGTGCAGATTGATGAACAGCGTATTGCTATGGAAGTAACCTTGTTTGCTGATAAGATTTGCGTGGACGAAGAGATTGTCCGATTAAGGAGTCATATCACAAGCGCAAAAGACATTTTGCTTTCCGGTGGTGCAGTTGGTCGTAAGCTGGATTTTATTGCACAGGAGATGAACCGCGAGGCAAATACAATTCTTAGCAAAACAAACTCTCTTGAGATTTCGGATGTAGGAATTAACCTTAAAACTACAATCGAGAAGGTAAGAGAGCAGATTCAGAATATTGAATAAACTGGAGGATAAATTATGAGCAATAAGGGATTACTTGTTGTCATTTCCGGTTTTTCGGGCGTAGGTAAAGGTACCGTAGTAAAGCGCCTTGTTTCCGAATATGGCTACAGCTTATCGATTTCAGCCACAACACGCGCTCCACGTGAGGGTGAGGTTGATGGAAGAGAATATTATTTTAAGAGCGTTGAAGAATTCCGTAATTTGATTGATTATAATGGATTTATTGAGTGGGCTCAGTATGTTGATAATTATTATGGAACACCGCGTAAATTTGTTGAACAGGAAATGGCACAGGGGCATGATGTGATTTTAGAAATTGAAGTCCAGGGTGCTATGAATATCAAAAAACAATATAAGGATGCGGTACTCATTTTCTTAACCGCGCCGGATGCGAACAGCTTGCGAGAGCGACTAGCAGGAAGAGGCACAGAGACGGAAGAGGTTATTGCAAAGCGTATGAGACGTGCAAAGGAAGAGTCTCTTGATATGGACGTTTACGATTATATTGTGGTGAATGACGATTTGGATGCGTGTGTAAGCACGGTCAACTCCATTATTGTCAGTACAAAATGCCTAAAAGCGAACAATCTTAAATTTATGGAAGATATAAAGGAAGAGCTGCAAAAGCAGTAGAAGGGAGTTTAATATGTTACATCCATCTTATTCAGACTTAATGGAAGTTGTTAATAGTGAGGTAGAACCGGGCGAACAGCCGGTTGTTCAGAGCCGTTATTCAATCGTTATGGCTACATCAAAGCGTGCAAGACAGATTATTGGTGGCGATGAGCCGCTTGTACCGGGCGAAGGCAAGAAGCCACTTTCAATCGCTGTTGAAGAATTATATAGCAGCAAGGTAAAGATTGTCGGCGACGACGAATAAGAAACAAAGGGTTGCTTGAAAGGCGGCCCTTTTTCTTTGAATTACCGCGGCCTTGTGGCGCGGGGCCTTGCCGGCAGTGCAATCAAAGGAATTGCTGATGAAGCAATTCTTTCTGATTTGAATTACCGCGGCCCTGCTGTATATTGTAAATCATATTTTGTTTCCGTACATAACATATGAAGTTCATTTTGTGTTAAGGGAGACAAAAATTATGACACTTCGTGATTTGTTTTTTGGAATAAAATATGAGTTAATACAGGGAAATATGGATAACGAAATTATGGGTATATCCGTACACTCAAAAAAAGCAAAGCAAAAGGATTTGTTTTTTTGCATAGCGGGAACAAAGGTTAACGGAGCAAGCTTTCTTTCGGAGGTTCAACGCGCGGATGTGTCGGCGATTGTAACGGAACAGGATTTGGAAGCGTTTTCGAATACGACCGTGATTAAGGTTCAAAATATACGCAAGACGATGGCAAAGATTTCATGTATGTTTTATGGGAATCCTTCCCATAAGCTTACAATGATAGGTATTACAGGTACAAAGGGGAAAACGACAACGGCCTTTATGCTCTATCATTTGCTGAAGACGGCCGGGATTACGACCGGTTTGATTGGAACGGTTGGTGTTTTTGACAGTTTCGGAGAGCATCCAACGTCAAACACAACTCCTGAATCGTGTGATTTGCAAAAAATACTGGCAGATATGGTTTTGCAAGGAATTACGACAGTTGTGATGGAGGTTTCCTCTCAGGGAGTAATGATGGAGCGTGTCCATGGAATCGAATTTGATTATGGCATATTTACAAATATGTCGGAGGATCATATAGGAAAGGGCGAGCATAAAAGCTTCGAGGAATATAAATACTTCAAGAAACAGTTAATGAAGCAATCCAAATGTAGTATAATAAATGTCGATGATGCCTGTTCCTTGGAGATGACAGAAGCTTCGCGGCGTGTTGTAACATATGGCTGTTTGGAACGTGCGGATTATCAGGCACTGGATGTAAGTTTATTTGCGAAGGACTCGTTACTTGGTGTTTCGTTTTGTTTGTGCGATAACCGACAGAATAAGAAGCAAAATATTGTTGTCGGAATGCCGGGTTTTTATTCTATGTATAATGCGCTTGCTGCAATTGCAGCTTGTGAGAGTATTGGAATTGGTGATGAAAAAGTGTATAAGTGCTTGCTGCAATTTTGCGTAAGAGGGCGCATGGAATTTGTAGCAGTATCAGACGCATTTTCGTTATATATCGATTATGCGCATAATCAGGCTTCGCTTGAGCAGGTATTACTTTCCGTGAAAGCGTATCCGCATAACCGTATTTTACTTGTTTTTGGCTGTGGGGGAAATCGTTTTAAGCAAAAAAGAAGCCTGATGGGCAAGGTGGCATGCAGACTGGCCGATATGACCATTCTTACAAATGACAACCCAAGAGACGAAAATCCGGAAAGCATTATTCAGGATATTGTTTATGGATTTGACGGCAAAGCAAACTATTTAATGATTCAGGAACGCAAGGAAGCGATTCGGTATGCAATTACCCATGCCAAGCAGGATGACATTGTAATTCTGGCAGGAAAAGGGCATGAGACATACCAGGAAATATGCGGCATAAAATACGAGATGGATGAGCGTGTTCTCATTCGTGAAATAATGGAGGAAGAGAATGCCAGAACTATATGCGGATATAATCATCGATATTTCGATTGAAGCAATGGATAAGCCATTTCAATATAGAATACCCGAAGAACTGCGCGAACAGGCGGTGATCGGTGCGCGGGCAATAGTGCCCTTTGGGAAGGGTAACAAAACGAGAAAGGGATATATTATCGGACTTTCGACGGAGCCGAAATTTGATCCCATGCGTACAAAAGATATTATTGGAATACCTGATAAATCCTTGCAAATCGAAGGAAAACTCATTTCACTTGCATTCTGGATGAAGGAAACCTATGGTTCGACAATGAATCACGCGTTGCAGACAGTTATGCCGGTAAAGGAACGTGTCAGAGAAACAAATTCCAAAGAGGATGTTTCGATGGAATGGACAAAAGCACCGATTGTGGAATTGACAGAGCAGCAAACGGCTTTAATCGAAGATTTTGAAACGGATTATGATTCGGGTAAAAGAAATGCTTATTTATTACATGGCGTGACAGGGAGTGGTAAGACTGAAGTATACATTGGATGTGTCAAAAAGGTGATTGAAGACGGAGGACAGGCTATTTTGCTTATCCCCGAAATCGGACTTACATATCAAAATGTTGCACGGATCAGACAATACTTTGGAGACCGTGTTGCGCTGATTCATTCAAGACAGAGCAAGGGTGAAAAATACCGTGAAATGATGCGGGCAAAGGAGGGAACGGCAGATGTTATCATCGGACCTCGTTCCGCACTTTTTGCCCCATGTCGGAATCTCAAGCTAATTATTCTTGATGAAGAGCATGATATGGCATATAAGAGCGAGCAGACACCGAAATATCATGCAAGAGAAACAGCCCTAAAACGCGGAGAACTTGAAAATGCTTCTGTAATTATGGGTTCGGCAACACCTACAATCGAAAGCTATGCAAATGCGAAGCTCGGAAAATATAAGCTGTGGGAGCTTCCGGAAAGACCGCAGGGAGTGTCGCTTTCAACGGTTTCGGTTGTAGATTTACGAGAGGAGCTGCGGTTAGGAAATCGAAGCATTGTAAGCAAGGAACTGCATGACAGAATTGATGACTGTCTCCGGAAGAAAGAGCAGGTTATGTTGTTTATTAACCGAAGAGGTTACAATAGTTTTGTTTCCTGTCGTGAGTGTGGGGAGGTTATCATTTGTCCGAAATGCGATGTTTCTATGTCATTGCATGATGATGGATTTATGCGATGTCATTATTGCGGATATATTAACCGGGCACCGAAGCAATGTCCGAAATGCAAGTCGGCATTAATCGGGGGATTTGGCACAGGAACTCAGAAGGTGGAGGAAGAAATCCACAGGCTGTTTCCGCAGGCGAAGACACTTCGTATGGACAAAGATACGACTATGCGAAAGGGCGCACATGGAGATATATTAAATCGGTTTCTGAATAAGAAGGCGGATATATTAATCGGCACGCAGATGATTGTAAAAGGTCATGATTTTGAAAATGTTACACTTGTAGGTGTTATGCTTGCAGACATGTCCTTAT
>CALYVE010000159.1 GCA_945492935.1 uncultured Lachnospiraceae bacterium | reverse complement strand
AAAAAATGTATTGTTATTTCCAAAGAAAAAGCACCGGTCATACATTTTGTAATCCGACACAACAAAATGATCGATTCCTTCAACTGGTTTTATTTGTCTGAATGCTAATGGGCCCTGCGCCACAAGACCGCAAAAAATCCCCTCTGCTACACCTGCAGAGGGGATAATTATTATTATTTTAAATCAAATTGTTCAATTGTTTCCATGAGTATCGTCGCACACTCTCCAAGCTGCATAGAAATCGCTGAATTTTCCTGTGCACTTGACGCATTATTTTCAACCATTTCAGTAATTCTCTGAAGATTCTCTGATACTTCTTCTGTACATTTTTGCTGGTGTTCAACACACTCAACGATGTCATCAATCATCTGCGCATTATTTGCAGACATATTCTTTCCTTCATGAATTGTAAACTCTGTTTTTTCAACAAGTTCCTTACCTCGTGAAACGGATATCAGAGAACGTTCTATCACTTCATTAATCTGCATACTTGCGTTTTCGCTGTTTGCAGATAATGCGCTGATTTCTTCAGCGACAACGGCAAAACCTTTTCCTGCCTCACCTGCACGTGCCGCCTCAATGGAAGCATTCAGCGCCAGAAGATTCGTCTGTTGCGCAATATCATTTATCTCTGTGACAAAGCTCGCAATCTCTTCGTAGCATCTTGCAATTTCATTGATTGAATCAACAAGTTCAAGCATCTCGCTGCTTCCATGCTCAAAATTAACATTCGTAAGCTCTGTATTTCTCTTAATTTCAAGAACAAGTGACACAATAGCATCCATGCCTCCGGAAATATCATCCATAGACTGTGACGCTGAAATCACATCGGCGCTTTGAGCCGAAGCCGCCTCCGCAACCGCCTCACTCGTATCAGAAAGCTCTTTTGAAAATTGAAGTACCGTCGCCGCCTGCGAGCGCATCTGTGCAAAGCTTTCATTCAATACGTCAACAATTTTCACAAGAGCGTCCTTGATTGCCTGATAATCACCCGCGAATTCCGCATCCACAGAAAAATTAAGGTTTTTCTCTGAAATCAGTGTAACTGCATTCGTAATCTCATATATATATCCTTTAATCGACTGGATAGCCTGATTCAATTCCACTGATAACGTATTGACCTCTTCCGACTGCTTGTCCACATCAAACTCGTAGTCAAGCTCACCTTCTGAAATCTTGCTTACATCGCGTGCCATACCTTCCAAAGGAACAAACAACGGATTGAGTTCTTTCTCCATACGTTTGTTTGTAAACATACCTATAAAAATACCGCTCAAAATAGCAAAGCCAATGATAATTATGGCAGTATACACAATCCACGCAAAGCGGCTTACGACTACGATTTTCCAGCCGGCCACGCCGGTTGTGCTGCTGACAGCCATTTTGAGTCCGCCCTTGTAGTCCCAGAACACTTTGTTTTTCATTTCCTTCTTGCAAATCTTCTCATATCTGCCATGTAATACATCAGAAATATTTGACTGTTTTTCAGTCGTCATCTCGAATTTGCTATTCGGATGTGTTAATATCGTTCCGTCTGCCGCCGTAAGGAAAACATAGCTTCCTTTACTGTAGGTATCCTCCATCATGGCAACCAAATCGTTCACATACATATCAAGACCTGCAACACCGATCATCTGACCATCCGCAAAAATCGCTTTGGCGAGAGTCACACAAACCTGTCCGCTTTGTTCGTCCACGTAAGGATTTGATACAAATACGCCATCAGACACACTTGCACCTTTGTACCAATCACGCTCTGAGACAACAAAATCGTCCGGTGGCAACCAGCCTCCGCTCATATACGTCATAATACCATCCGAATAAACAACACCCGGTTCTTTGATGCATACATACACTGCAGAAACATCATCATACTGCCGTAGCATTACATCAACATATTGGGAATAATTAACCTTACCACTTCCAACGCCTGCTGCCACAGTATTAATAAAACCGATTTTTTCTGATATCGAACTCTCAATCTTTGCCGTATAGTATTTTGCCTTATCCCGATTGCTTTTTGCGCTAAAGAAAATTACGAAAGCGACAATCACGATTCCCAAAAACAGGCAAATACCAAGAATGATCCATCGAACGAATGAATTCGATACTTTATTAACTTTCGAACTAAGCTTTTCGTACATGTATCCACCTCCTACGAAATCAAAAAGAAAGTTTTATTCTTCCGGTTGTGCTGCCGCAGTGTTTAATAATTCTTTTGCTAAACGATCAATCGCCGCCTCAGCTTCCGCATTTACAGCTGATTGTATCGTAACCGACTCTTCACAAAATGTAATATTCTTGCTCTTTTCAAACATTCCCTGCATTATTTTCTTTGCCATCGGCGCCCATGAACCATTCTCGATAAAACCGATTTTGCGATTCTGGTATCCTCGCTCTGTAAGTGCATCAATAAAGGTCTTCATACATGGGAAAATACCGGCATTGTATGTAATGGACGCAAGCACAAGTCTGTCATAACGGAATGCATCCTCCACACATTCAGCCATATCCTCTCTTGCAAGATCCGAAATAGCAACCTTCGGACATCCCTGCGCCTCAAGCTTTGCAGCAAGCATCTGTGCCGCCTTCTTTGTATTGCCGTGTGCTGATGCATATGCAATAAATACACCTTCATTCTCAGGACGATAAGACGACCATGTATCATACCGACCTATGTAATGACCCAAATTCTCTGTAAGAATAGGACCATGTAACGGACAAACAGTCGCAACATCAAGTGTTGCCACCTCCTTAAGAAGCTTCTGCACCATCATACCGTACTTGCCAACAATTCCAAAATAATAACGACGTGCTTCACAATCCCAATCTTCTTCCACATCAAGCGCACCGAATTTACCGAAAGCATCTGCCGAAAACAGTACCTTGTCTGTACTGTCATACGAAACCATAACCTCAGGCCAATGAACCATTGCCGCAAAAATAAATTGCAATGTATGCTTTCCAAGACAAAGTGTCTCCTTATCAGATACTGTCAGCTTGTTTGCTGTAATATCTCCGCCAAAAAACTGGCTCATCATCGTAAATATCTTCGCATTGCCAACAACTGTTGCATCCGGATATACCTCTAAAAAACTCTTTATGTTTGCAGAGTGATCCGGCTCCATATGAGATATAACAAGATAGTCCGGCTTTTTGCCTTCCAAAACTGCGGCTATATTTGCAAGCCATTCATCGCCAAAGCCTTCTTCTACTGTATCCATAACTGCAATCTTGTCATCCAGAATCACATAAGAATTGTATGCCATACCATTTGGCACATCATACTGTCCCTCAAACAAGTCCACGTCATGGTCATTTACTCCAACGTATTTGATATCATTTGTAATTGTCATAGTCGTCTCCTTCTTCGTATATTATTTTTAAAATTCGTAAGAATCTGCTGTCAAACGAAGTCCATCAACCAACGAACGATAAGCGCCGATTAAAGTCAATGCCTTACTACCATCATAACAGTTTGACTCTTCTTTCGTCAATGGAAACGGAAACGAAATTTGCTTTTCTGCAATGACAGAGAGCGGGATTGTCACGATGTCAAATGGTTTCGGAACAATCTGCTTAAGCGCATCCGCATAGGAGTCGTAGGTTTCACTCTGTTCAGGTGCCAAATTGTATGCCTGATTATAAGCTGCTTCGTTCCCGCAAGCTACCATAATTGCCTTTGCGACATCCCCAACATACACAGGCTGAAACTCACCTGTCGCACCTTCCGGCTGCAGGATTTGTCCGAGTTGTTTAATCCAGTGAAAATAAATCCCCTCGCGTGGTGCGTAATTGCCTGGTCCATAGATAAAAGCCGGACGAATGGATGTATAATTGACGTTATATTCCAGTGCATTCTCGATCAGCTCGTGTTCAAGCAAAACCTTCCCTCGCACATAGACACCTTCCGGTCCCGCAATTTCCCGCGTTTCAAAGATTCCGTTTTCGTCTATCTTTTGCATGAGTCCATGCATGTAAACATCAACCGTACTTATATAAACATACTGTCTGATATTCCCTTCCATAACTTGAAATACAGACGTAATATCATTCTTTTGATATGCACAAAAATCGACAACAACATCATACGATTGTCCCCTCAACTGTTCAAGTGCCTGCACACTGTGACGATCCCCTCGAATTTCAATTACCCCGTCGATGCCAAGCAAAGCATTGCCGCGATTAAATACTGTAACGGTATTATCCCGGCATACCATATTTACAAAATGTTTCCCAAGGAAATAGCTTCCTCCGATTACAAGAATATTCATGTTTATACCTCTTAAAAATATAAGAGGGAAATAACTCTCGTCATTTCCCCCTTTGTGTAATATACCTTATTGATTAACCGAAGTATCGATCCAAAAGACCCTTGAGAGCCTTACCGTGACGAGCCTCGTCACGAGCCATCTCATGTACAGTATCATGGATTGCATCAAGGTTGTTCTTCTTAGCAACCTTAGCAAGTTCAAACTTGCCGGCTGTTGCACCGAACTCACAATCTACTCTCCAAGCAAGATTGTCCTTTGTTGTAGCCTTCATATTCTTCTCGAGATCCTCACCAAGTAACTCTGCGAATTTAGCAGCATGCTCAGCTTCTTCGTAAGCAGCCTTTTCCCAGTAAAGACCAATCTCCGGATATCCTTCTCTATGAGCGATACGAGCCATGCAAAGGTACATACCAACCTCAGAACACTCACCCTGGAAGTTAGCCATTAACTGTTCGAAGATGAATTTCTTATCTTCATCAGAGATATCAGGATTGTTCTTAACTGTCTTAGCATAGATACCATACTCATGCTCAGCAGCGAGAACTAACTCACCCTCTGCCTTTGTAAACTTCTCACCTTTTACATGACATACCGGACACTCCTCTGGTGCAGTATCCCCCTCATGTACATAACCACAAACCGGACAAACCCATTTAGCC
>CALYVE010000158.1 GCA_945492935.1 uncultured Lachnospiraceae bacterium | reverse complement strand
AGCACGAAAAAAAGACTAAGGACTACTATTTTTCTGATTCTGTTATTCATATGCACACCCCCTGACTGTCTTACACATTATTATCCTACTAAATTTCTCTTTGTAACTTTATTTCTACAGCATAATTGCATATTTTTTGTATCTAATTACAATTATTATCTATTTTTCGAAGCAATTCTTAAATTTAAAAGCTTTCTAAAAGCCGGGTGTCAAAAGCCTCTGTTAATACAGTGCCTCGGCAAATCTTTTATTATCTTCACACAATTCTCACGTCCGATTCGGTCACTGTTCAGCACCAAATCGTAATTAGTCGGATTTGTCCAATCCTTTCCCGATGTGTAATAGTTGTAATATTTGGCTCGATATTTGTCGGTTTCGGAAATTAACCGGTTTGCACGCTTTTGTGACACATGCAGTTTTTCCATAATCGACTTCACACATGCCGCACGTGGTGCTTCAATATAAACACTAATTACATTACTATAATTTCGTAAAATATCATCCGCGCATTTTCCGACTATGATGACAGATGTGTTAAAAAAATACTTACAAAATAACGGAAGTGTAAACGACACAGCCAACCAGATGTATGTTCATCGAAATACAATCAATTATAAGCTGAAAAAAATAGAAGAAATATTAGATGTTGATTTATCGTCACTTGATTTTAGAATTCATGCAACCCTTGGCTTGTACTTGTTAGATTTAATGTAAAACATCCCCGTAGGTTCGCTGATATCTCTTGAACATCGTGCAAGAAGAATATCATACTTACCATACGGGGATGTTTACATTTGAAGGTGCACTGTGAGTGATTGTCTGTTAAGACTATCCCTCAATTGTTATCAACTTGTTATTCTCGATTTCTTCCTTTGGTACCTTTGGAACATTCAGCTGTAAAATTCCATTTACAAAGGATGCTTTAATATCATCTTTCTTTATTTCCTTTCCAATGTAGAAACGTCTTGACGAAGTACCGATGCTACGCTCTCTGCAAATGTATTTTCCGCCGTCGGACTCCTGCTCGTTCTTTTCTTCACGTGTAGCAGTGATTGTCAAATAGCCCTCACTAAACTCGGCTTTAACATCTTCCTTGGAAAGTCCCGGAAGCTCAACATTAAATTCGTAACGGTCATCAAATTCCTTGACATCTGTCTTCATTGCAGTTGCCTGATCGATATAATTCTCAAACTGCATAAGCGGTTTTGCGAAACCATCCATAAAATCATCAAACAAGTTCTCTCCAAAAATACTAGGCATCATCATCATAAGTCATTCCTCCTTTTCATATAATTTACTATGACGAAATGTATGTTGTTTCCTTGTTTGATTCTGTTATACCACTCTTATTAGCACTCGTCAATAGTGAGTGCTAATAATTCACACTTTTTTCACAATTAATCATTTTTCATTAAATATTACCGTTCAATTCTTCCAAGCCAAGCTCTGTTTCCATATTCTAACGCTTTTTAATATTATTTATCTGATATGCAATGCCATTCTCATAGTTTTCAAACTGCTTACTTGAATCAACCGTAAATGGATGAAACATTGCATGAAATTCCTCGAAATACGAATACGGCATATCATCCTCATTCTTACCTGCAATAATTTCCTTCATGCCATCAAGAACATATTGCATAAGAGAACTATCGTCAAACCCTTTTGCATGCCCATGTAAAATAACATCTGCCTCCTCCATCAGAAACAGCTTATTCTCAAGTTCAGCAGCAGCAACCTCCATCGGCAGACTACAATCAAGCTGCATCCAAAGATGATGATTAATAGCATCTCCGGTAAATAATATTCTCTCCTCCGGACAAAGAAGTACAATACTGCCCTTTGTATGTCCCGGCAGATTATACACCATCAGGGTTCTACCGCCCAAATCGAATATATCGCCCTGTTTGATGTCTGTATAGTCTGGAAATTGATGTCTCATTTTAACATATAATATGTCAAATACAAGTTATTTTTTCTTTTCCCATTGTTATTCTTTCAATATATGGTAAAATGAGCATTGTTGAATGTCAAAATTTACAAATCATTTGGGAGTAATCATGCGAAGTTTTTTACTGAATTCAAAGGATATAAAGAAAGACAGTTTCATCTGGAACATGATTGGAAGCATGCTCACAGCATTTCAGTCCGTTATCATGCTTGCAATCTTAACAAGAGTATTAAGCCTTTACGATGCAGGTGTTTTTACAATTGCTTATGCAAGTGCCAATCTGTTTTTAAACATCGGAAAATATGGCATGCGCAACTATCAGGTTTCTGATGTAAAAAAACAGGCAACCTTTCAAGATTACCTGATTTCCCGCATATTAACAACGTTTCTTATGATACTTGTTTCTGTCGTTTATGTCGTGTACGCAAGTGCTTCCAATGACTACAGCTTCACAAAATCGCTCACCATCATCTGGATGTGTATCTTCAAGGTTGTCGATTCCATTGAAGATGTTTTTCTCGGAATGTATCAACAGGAAAACCGATTAGACATCGGCAGTAAAGTACTGACCGTCCGTATGTTTTTAACGATTCTTGTGTTCGGTTCCGGTCTGTTCATAACAAAGGATTTATTATTATCCTTAATCATCACGACTGTATTTACCATTTTATGTTGCATCTATTTGATTGCAATTACAATCGGCCATTTTGACATACCAAAGAGCAAAATCAACAAGAAAAATATTGAGATTCTACTATCCAAATGTTTCCCACTTTTCCTGGGTGCATTTCTGGCATTCTACATTGGCAATGCGCCAAAATATGCAATCGACAGTCAGCTAAACGACAATCTTCAGGCATGTTACGGCTTTATTGCCATGCCCGTGTTTGTCATAGGTTTGCTCAACAATTTCATCTTCAACCCAATCATTGTAAAAATGTCTCGTCAATGGAACGAGAAGGATTTCAACGGGTTCTTCAAAAATTTCAAGCGCCAGCTCCTCATCGTCCTTGGCATTACAATCATTTGCGAAGCCGGAGCCTTTGTTTGTGGTATTCCAATTCTTTCAATCTTGTATAACACCGACCTTTCGGCATACAAAAACGAATTATTGCTATTACTTCTCGGTGGCGGTTTCCTTGCATTATCAGGACTCCTCGTCACAGTAACAACCATCATTCGTTGTCAAAAGCATCTTGCTTACGGATATATCATCGTATCCGTCCTTGCTTTTTTCACATCCCCAATCGCAGTAAAGCATTATGAAATCATGGGTGCAGCTCTAATCTACACCGTGTTAATGCTTTTGCTTTGCATAATTTTTGCCGGAATTTTTCGAGTTGCTTCCAAAAAGAGGATGCTCTAATCAACCGCTATTTTCTTATTTAATTGTTGTTTGATTAACTGCACACCTTCTATAACAATACGTATCATTATCAAACACGACAATATTATTTCACCCAGTATATGAATTAACATAAATCCTGATAATCTGTTCGCTACATTCACAACTGTTTGATCTCTCAAGCTTTCTACTAACTCCCCATTTGGAATAGGCAGAATGGTTGTCAATAATACAAATCCAATGATTGCAATGACATTTTGAACTGATATTTTATCTTCCTCATTAAGAAACATGACTAATGGAATAATGATAAAAGACAACATATATGTGTGCGTGATTCCCGGTAACCAGAACATCGCAAACACAAGCATTGTAACTTTCATCCATTTCTTCTTCAATACAAAAACAGCTATGAAAGATATTAATACACTAAATGCATAATTAATGATTCTAAAAAACCAAAGGTGATTAAGGAAAAATTCTTCATAACCCACTACACGGAAGCCTGTTAGCATTACGGATAATCCATTTAAATATCCGGCACGTAAATTCGAACCCGAAGATACCTGATTAAACAAACTACAAATATAGGCTCGTATCGTATCAAAACCACCTGTGATAAACAATGGAAAAAGTGTAAATATGGCAACATAAAGAATTGTCTTTAATATCCCCTTAATATCTTTCTTTTTCAGCAAAAATAACCCAAACAACGCAGGATAGATTTTTAAAGAGATCGCTATTCCTAGCAACAAATAACTAATTTCTCTTCTTTTTTTGTCCTCACTATCATAATAAAAGCAAAAATACATTGTACAAACCATTGCCCAAATAACAATATTTCCACGTTCAATTGACCAAATCACACCTGTTGAAAGTAATGCCAAAACAACAAACCATTTCTTTTGTAACTTTGTACCCTCAAAATTGTCGTAGCATAATTTTGCCATAAAGACTAA
Source organism: uncultured Lachnospiraceae bacterium (assembly GCA_945492935.1). GTDB lineage: Bacteria > Bacillota > Clostridia > Lachnospirales > Lachnospiraceae > Coprococcus_C. Next base: position 707 of record CALYVE010000158.1, on the reverse strand, counting down.
TGCAAATAAAATCATTAAGATAAAGCAAAGCGATGCGAAAGCATTAATTCGTAAATCTTTATCCGGTTCCGGCCATAAATTTACTTTTGGATGTTCCTCTTGCACTGTATCCGGCAGTGACTTAAATACAAATCTAAAAATAAAACGAACCAAAGGAGGGTTAGAGCCTGTCACAAATGCTGCTGAACTGGTTGAATTCTGATTCAAAAATACGAAGAAGTCATATAATGTATCCCCTGTTAAGCCAAAGAATATTTGTTCAAAAAAATATCCATTAAAGATCCTATTTAACACAACAAAAGATAATACCCCCAATGTACTTAGGACTAAAAAAATATGCAGTGGTTTATTATTTTTCATCTAAATTTTCCCCTCCAAAATTTTCTTAAACATATGAATAATCAATATTCCAGCCTTAAATCTTATTTTAATAATTTCTGACAACTAAATCATAAAGGAAATAGCTATCTTTTGGTTTATTTATTTTATCAAATAATTCTCTTGCTGCATCCGTTGCCGTATATCCTGTAACAAAAATAAACGTATCATCAGCTTTGATATTATGCGGCCGCTTGGACTGCAATCCATGAAACGAAAAATCTTTATAGGAATCATACAATGCTACAAACTTTGCATTCGGATAATGTAATGACAAATAGGCATACAATCTTTCTGCCGCATCATTCGCACCCCAAATAGCATACCTT
>CALYVE010000157.1 GCA_945492935.1 uncultured Lachnospiraceae bacterium | reverse complement strand
CAAAATCGTCATTTCTTCCCACTGCTTTACTGCTTCCGCTTCGAGCTGTTCATACGTCACCCCTTGAATAACGAGAATACATTCACCCTTTGCGTCGTTTTCCGCATAGTATGTAGCCGCAGTTTTGAGGTCTGTCCGAAAAAACTGCTCATGCTTCTTTGTAAGCTCGCGGCAAACAGCAATTCTTCGATTGCCGAGCACCGAAAAAAGCTCCGCAAGTGTCTTATCCAACCGATGCGGTGCTTCGTAAATTATCATAGTCCGGGTTTCATTTACAAGCGAATCCAATATCCTTCTTCGCTCCTTTTTTTCCATCGGTAAAAATGCTTCAAATGCAAATCGTCTTGTCGGAAGTCCGGAGGCAACCAATGCATTTACAGCCGCACACGCACCCGGAACCGGCACAACCCGAACACCTGCCTCATACGCAGCCTTTACAAGTTCTTCTCCCGGGTCTGAAATTCCCGGCGTTCCCGCATCGGTAATAACAGCTATATTTGTGCCTGTAATAAGTTTACCCACAAGTGCCTTCGCTTTTTCATATTTATTATGTTCATGATAGCTTGTCATTGGGGTTTTGATATCGAAATGATTCAACAGCTTGATGCTGTTTCGCGTATCCTCTGCCGCAATCAAATCTACCTCCTGCAATATGCGTACTGCACGAAAGGTCATATCTTCTAAATTACCAATTGGTGTTGCTACCAGATAAAGTGTTCCAAGCATTGTACAATCCTCTCTGTCCGTCAGTTATAATTTCCATAGCGATGGAGCAAATCCTCGGTATAGCTGCCATCGGCGTTATATACAATCAAAGCTGATTCTACATGAACCATAGGATTTCCTCCCTTGTTTCCTTCAATCAAAACCATATTCGGTTCCTTGTCCGCATATGGCTGAACCATACAAATCCTTTTTGGTTCGATTCGATATTTTGACATCAGACGAATGATTTCTGCGAGTCGAAATGGCTTGTGTACCATCGCAAACGCACCACCCTCCTTAAGCAAATATGCTGCTGCGGCAACGACATCCTCCAGACAAAGACAAATTTCATGTCTTGCAATATTCTTCGGGGTATTTGCATTTTGAAGGCCGTGACCGCCTTTTATGTAAGGCGGATTTGACGTTACAACGTCAAAAGAGGCTGCCTTGAAATTACAAGGAACCTCTTTGATATCTCCGCATACTATGTCAATTTTATCTTCTAATCCATTTAAAGACACGCTACGGCGTGCCATGTCAGCACTGTACTCCTGAATCTCGAGGGCGGTAAAATGTGCACCTTTCCCACGAGCCTCCATAAGCATAGGAATAACACCTGTGCCTGTTCCGAGATCCATAACTGCACCCTTCGACTTTCCTGTCGTAAAATCAGCAAGCAAAACGGCGTCCATGCCAAAGCAAAAAACATCCGGATTCTGGATAATACGGTAGCCTCTGCACTGCAAATCATCAACGCGTTCACCGTCAAGAAGCTGCACCTTCCCAGCCTCTTTCTTCGCGTCCATATCCTGCATTTGCATATCACTACTCATCATCTAGTTTTGACTTCCCTTCACATTTTTCGAGTGCCTCAAGCTTCTTTAATTCCGCATCACTGATTTTGTCATCATTTCTGCGTTTCTTAGGCTTAAATCTCAGTTCTTCAACCTTGTATTCTTCGATTTCCTTTGTATCATCCTCTGTCGTCACGAGAAGCTTAACCTTCTGACGCAATACATTTACGGATACAACCTCGCCCTTCTTTCCGTCATTCGTACGCACGAAATCACCGACATTCGGAAGCTTGTCATTGAGGTATTCGTATGTATCCTGCTCATGCTTCAGGCAGCACATAAGTCTTCCGCAAACACCTGAAATCTTCGTCGGATTCAGAGAAAGATTCTGTTCCTTTGCCATCTTAATACTAACCGGTACAAAATCCGCCAAATGCTTATGACAGCAAAGCTCTCTTCCACAAATGCCGATACCGCCAACAATCTTTGTCTCATCACGAACACCAATCTGACGAAGCTCTATACGCGTCTTGAATACTGAGGCAAGATCCTTGACAAGCTCACGAAAATCAACGCGTCCGTCGGCCGTAAAATAGAATAATACCTTGTTGTTGTCAAATGTATATTCAGCATCAATAAGCTTCATGTCAAGTCCGCGCTTTGCAATTTTCTCGAGACAAATTTCGTATGCTTTTTTGCTCTTTTCTTTGTTCTCTTCAAAACGTGCCTTGTCCTTCTCGTCCGCTAGTCGGATAATCGGCTTTACGGGAGATGACATCCTTGTCTCATCAATCTCGCGCACACCGAGTACGACCTTACCGTACTCCAGCCCTCTCGCCGTCTCAACAATAACATAGCGACCGGGGTCCACCTTGTAATTCAGCGGACTGAAAAAATATATTCTTCCGTTTTCACGAAAACGGACACCTATTACTTCCTTCATTGATTAGTTCTCCTTTAATGTGAGCAAAAGAAGCTGCATGGTCGTGTCAAAATTTGCATTGACATCCAAGCGCACCTTTGCACGTTCTATTGCATTGATTTTTTCCTCAATGCTGTTATATGAAAACATACCTGCTTGTTTTTTCAGGTGCATATATTCACTCTTAAACAATAATTTATCGACACTATTTGTCACCTTAAACATAAGCACATCACGATACCACATCATCATAAGATCAAGGTAATCATTGATTGAAAGCTTGTACTGCTCAATAACGGAAAGTGCACGTTCAAGATCCTCAACATCCATATCCTGAATATGTTTTAATACAGATACTACAGAATCAATAATCTGCACATATTCGTCGTTTCGGGCAAGCTTAATCGCCTTGCCGAGATTTCCCTGTGCAAAATCCAGACAGAAATATGCCTTTTCTTCGTCGAGTCCAAGTGACGTCTGAAGATAATGTAACATATCTCTTTCACGAACCGGCTTTGTGTTAAGCACTAAACATCTGGACTGTACCGTTGGTAACAATTTATCTAAATTTGAGGTGAGCAGCAAAAGAATACCGTATTCCGGCGGTTCCTCAATCGTCTTTAAAATAGCATTCTGCGCCTGTGTGTTCATAAGCTGCGCATCCGGAATAATATAAATCTTATATTTGCTTCTATATGGCTTGATAGCAATGGACTCAATCACCTGCTCACGTATCTCATCAACAGAAATAACGCCCGGCTTCTCATGTGTGACCATAATGACATCCGGATGATTGCCGGACTGCATCTGCTTGCAGGATTTACAGGTTCCGCAAGCCTCTGTCATCCCATTCTCACACTGCAAGGCGGTTGCGAAGGCTTTCGCAAGCAGCTTCTTGCCACTATCCACCTGCCCTGCAATAATATAGGCATGACTTATTTTATCCATCTCTATACTACTCTTAAAATGTCGAATGATATCCTCATGTCCAATTATATCTTTAAAACTCATAAGTCATTCCCCCTTGCAGCAAATTGTGGCACATAGCTTCGTAGTAGAAATATGCCACATCCGTTTGTCAAATTCTTGTACATACACCCACCTATAGTATGCCGATTTTAGGTTGAAATGTCAAGCAACAGACCCCTGATATCATCGACTTTACCAAGAATTGCCAGGTGATCTTTTTCTTCCTTCATAAGCTCCTCAGCAAGTTCATCCAGATTCTTATCAACCTGTCTGATAATACCGTAAACACGATGTCTGCCCCGTCGATCCAGAAAGTTTTCTCTTGAAAACTCATGCGATCTCGACGCAATCTCATTCATGAATTCTTTGACAGAGGCACGATATTTTTTCATGTCCTTTATATCCATGTGCTTTGCAATTTTAGCGCCCTGCTCTTCAATATCCTTCATAAGAGCAGATAACTTTTCCTGTAATTCGCTCTCGTCGATATTGCGAATTAATGTGAACTTGAAGTCTTCCTGCGCCGGTGTGTTATTCTTTGGTGCTTCCATTTGCGTAAGCTGCTGAAGCTGATTTACTTTCAAATCCATACGTTATCTCCTCTCTTGATCACATAAACAGACCGTTTTTCCTAATAATAGATTATGCCGATCGATTATCCAATAATACCTTGATATGCTCTAATATCGCCTCATGAATCTCCTCAATGGACTTTGTTGCATCAATTGTATGAATGCGCTTCGGATCAAGTTTTGCAAGGTCGCGATAACCCTGTGCCACCCTCTCATGGAATGTGACAGACTCAAGCTCCATGCGGTCAAGGGCTGCTCTGTCCTTTGCACGATCCAACCCGACTTTCGCAGGAAGGTCCAGATGAATCGTAAGATCCGGCATAATTCCCTGTGTTGCAAACCGGTTGATTTTGTAAATATTATCAATGCCTAAGCCTCTTCCCATACCTTGATATACAGCCGAAGAATCAATAAAACGATCGCTGATTACAGCCTTGCCTGCCGCAAGTGCCGGTGCAATAACCTCCGTGACAAGCTGCGCACGGGCAGAAGCATAAAGAAGTGCCTCTGTCATATATCCCATCTCTGTATAATCCTTATTTAAAATGACTTCGCGAATCTTTTCGCTAATCACCGTACCGCCCGGTTCTCTTGTAATCACGGTTTCATAGCCACATGACTGAAAATAGTCATTTAACAATGCAATTTGTGTTGATTTTCCGGAACCGTCCGGTCCTTCCATTGAGATAAAAATTCCCTGCATATCCTTCACCTTTATGTATCTAATCTCTATATCGACATTTTAATTAACTTTCTCTATGATCAAAGACACGTTGTGTCTTTTTCTCACTACGAGGAAGTGTTCCGACAGGCACGATTACAACCTTTGGAGTAACACTCATCCGTGACTTGAAAAGATTACGAAGCTCGGCGGCGGTTGTATCGAAATTCACTCTACCCTCTGCCTCAGCGGTAAGCATGATAATATCTCTGTTTTTGTCATCATCATGCGCAATATCAATCTTATATTCACTGGAAACACCGTCAACAAGACTAAGAAGCTC
>CALYVE010000156.1 GCA_945492935.1 uncultured Lachnospiraceae bacterium | reverse complement strand
AATGGAACCATCACCGTGAAGAAAGCGTCCCGGCAAGAAAAGTTCCAACGATTACCTGACAGCAACGGAACATGCGCGACTATTGACAGAAAAAAAGTGAATAATTATAATATATACATTTATTACAATCGACTTATTATGTGCTTTAGGAGAAGAATATGAATATAGCAGTAATTATTGCAGGTGGCGTTGGCCATCGCATGGGACAGGATATTCCAAAACAGTTTATAAATGTATATGACAAGCCGGTAATCATTTATACGTTGGAAAGCTTTCAACGACATCCGCTTGTAGATGCAATCGAGGTTGTTTGCCTTGAAGGATGGCATGATATTTTGTGGGCGTATGCGAACCAGTTTGGAATTGATAAGTTAAAATGGGTCGTCACAGGCGGTAATTCGGCACAGGAATCCATCCGAAACGGAGTAGACAATTTAAAAGGCAAATGTGATGACGATGACAATATTATAATCCATGACGGCATTCGACCACTTGTTGATGATGATGTATTAAATGATGTGCTTGATAAATGCAATCAGTACGGGAATGGTGTGACAAGCCTTCCGTATAATGAGCAGATTTTTGTAATTGATGATGAGATTTCAACAACAAAATATATCCCAAGAGAGACGCTTAGAAGAGTGTCGACTCCACAGGCGTATAAGTTTGAGAAGCTTGTCTGGGCATATGAAAAGGCGTTTCGTGAGGAAATCGGAATATATGGTTCCTCTTATACGAATACCATGATGGTGGAGCTTGGCGAGCGGCTTTATTTTGCAAAGGGTTCTGACAAGAACATTAAGCTTACGACGAAGGACGATCTTGAGATTTTCAAGGGATACATGACAGCGGAGAAGGACAAGTGGCTGAAATAACGCCGAAAATAAAAGCAATTCAGCGTACCAAAAGATAAGAATTGATTTGTTAACGAAACTGCAAAGTAAAAAAGAAAGCAATAAGGATTAGTAGAAATTATGAATATAAATGAATGTGACTTATATAAGAAGGAAATAGAGCAGGCGGCAAATGTACCAATTGCATGGAGTGAGCTCACGGGAAAGAGCATAGCTGTTTCCGGTGCAAGCGGTATGATTGGAAGCTATTTGATTGATGTGCTTATGTATCGCAATATGCATTGTAATCAGCGTACCCGGCTGTATGCAATCGGTCGTTCGAAGGAACGACTCGACAAGCGATTCAAAATATATTTGGGTAATGAATTTTACCAAAGTGTGGAGTGGGATATCAATGAGCCATGTGACATGGAACAGTGGAAGAATCCGGTTGATTATTTCATTCATGGAGCAAGCGCAACGCATCCGGTTGCCTATGCGAGTGATCCGATAGGTACGATTTCCGCAAATGTAATCGGAACAGATCATATGCTAAAGCTGGCTGTAAATGCTTCCTGTGAGCGTTTTGTCTTTCTTTCAACCGTAGAGGTTTACGGTGAGAATAAAGGAGATACAGACAAGTTTTCGGAGGATTATCTTGGCTATATTGATTGCAATACATTGCGTGCGGGATATCCCGAGAGTAAACGTACCGGTGAGGCTCTCTGCCAGGCATACCGTAAGCAGAAGGGGCTTTCTGTCGTAATTCCAAGATTATCAAGAACATACGGACCAACCATGCTCATGTCCGACACAAAGGCATTGTCCCAGTTTATATTAAAGGGAGTGGCAGGCGAGGATATCGTATTAAAGAGTGAAGGAACACAGGAATTTTCATATAGCTATGTAGGGGATGCCGTTTCTGCCATACTTAAGATTATGCTCGACGGAAAGGACGGCGAGGCATACAATGTAATCTCTAAGGATTCCGATGTGAAGCTTCGGGACGTTGCGGCATACATTGCGGACTATGCCGGACGCAAGGTGATTTTTGAGTTGCCGGATGCAACGGAACGGGCCGGATATTCAAAGGCAACAAAGGCAACGTTAGATGATAAAAAGATAAGAGACCTCGGTTTTCTATCGATGTACGATATAAAGCTTGGGCTGCAGCATACAATTGACATTATAAAAGAATGTAAGGAAGCATAGGATATATGATACAAGAGTGGAAACGCTACAACAATTTATTTGTAGAGCTTGTTCGAAAAGGAATAAAATTAAAATACAGACGTTCTTATCTTGGTGTGATCTGGTCTATGATAGAACCACTCCTTACCATGATTGTGCTTACACTTGTCTTCGGTACAATTTTAGGTCATCACGATAAAACATTCCCTGTCTACATTTTGTCAGGAAGGCTGATTTACAGTCTCTTTTCGCAGTCTACGACAACTGCATTAAAATCCATTCGCGCCAACGAAGGAATGATCAAAAAGGTATATGTGCCAAAGTATATGTATCCGCTTTCCGGCATCGTGTTTAACTATATTCTGTTTTTGATTTCTCTCGTTGTGCTTGCAGGTGTTTCCCTTGTGCTTAAGGTATATCCTACGATGCAGATATTTTTTGCGATAGTTCCTTTGACTGTTTTATTTTTGCTTTCGATTGGTGTCGGGATGTTTCTTGCAACGGTCGGAGTATTTTTCAGAGATATGGAATATTTGTGGAATGTACTGCTTATGCTTGTGATGTATACATGTGCCATTTTTTATTATCCGGACAAGCTGCTTGACAGCAATGTCAGTTGGATTTTGAAGTATAATCCGCTTTATTGTGTGATTGATTGTTTCAGAAGCTGCATATTTGGGACGGACGTTCATTATGGCATGCTTTTGTATGCATTTATCTTCGCGGTTGTTTCGATAATTATCGGAGGAACCTTGTTCCGAAAAAATGAAGACCGTTTTATTTTATATATATAATGAGGGTGAACCATGGAAGAAATGATTCGATTAGACCATGTTGGCATGCGTTTTAATCTCAGCAAAGAAAAAGTGGATAGTGTGAAGGAATATGTCATAAAGCTTCTGAAGCGCGACCTTCATTTTGATGAATTCTGGGCATTGAAGGACATTAATCTTTCGATTCAAAAGGGGGACCGCGTCGGAATTCTTGGATTAAACGGAGCCGGAAAATCAACACTTATGAAGATTATCGCAGGCGTGTTTCGGCCGACAGAGGGCACCGTTACAAAAAAAGGTGTGATTGCACCAATGATTGAGCTTGGAGCAGGCTTTGATAAGCAGTATACAGGAGCAGAAAACATTTTTTTATATGGTGCCGTGCTCGGACACACAAGGGCGTTCATGCAGGAAAAATTTGATGAGATTGTTGCATTTTCGGAGCTGAAGGAATTCATTGATGTTCCGCTTAAAAATTATTCCTCCGGCATGCGTGCGAGACTTGGTTTTTCGATTGCGACAATTGTTGAGCCGGATATTTTGATTTTGGATGAGGTTTTGTCAGTCGGGGATGCGAAATTCCGTAAAAAAAGTGAAAAGAAAATTATGGATATGATGGATAAGGGAATTACGGTTTTGTTTGTTTCCCATAATTTGGACCAGGTAAAACGTATTTGTAATAAGGCAATGATTCTTGAAAAGGGTTGCATGAAGTGTTATGGTGACATCGAAGATGTTGTTCCGGTGTACAAGGAGATGATTGGTTAGTATGAAACGGGGTTTGCGTCAAAAACTAAAAAAGCTTGCACAAAAGGTGATTCTGCCTTTTTGTTATTTTATCAATCGTCCCAAAAAGGTGATAGAAGGACGTATCGTGCTTGCGGATGCACATCATGATTCGTGTCCGATTCATATGTCGCGTGTGCGGGAAGCATTAAAGCAAAACGGGTACGATTTGGAAGAATGGTATGTCGATTTATCCAAATACGGTGCTTTTGCCGGACTGCGTGAAATGTGCAGATTTATGAAGGTTTATGCACAGGCAGAGTATGTAATTGTGTGTGATAATTTTTTGCCGGTTGCATCGTGCAACAAAAAAGCAAAGACAACGGTTATTCAGCTTTGGCACGGTTGCGGTGCCTTTAAGAAATTTGGCTATGACACGATAGAGGATTGCTTTGGTTATTCGGAGCATGTATACAGAAATCATGATATTGTTACTGTTACCTCCGATTATTGCACAAAGATTTATTCCCATGCGATGCGACTTCCGATGAAGTTTGTTCGGACACTCGGAAACAGCTTCAGCGACCGACTGTTTGATAAGGATTACATTGAGGCGTGTCAGGCAAAGTTTCGATATGGCTATTCGGATGTTGACGGACGCAAGGTTGTCGTCTGGGCTCCGACCTTTCGAGGATATGCGAATGAAGCAAGCCTATATGGCGAGGAATATATTGACCGTTTGCAAAACGATCCGGATATAAAGGACAGGATTTATGTCATTAAATGTCCGCATCCGCATATAAAAGATAATAAAAATACGATTGAATCGGATTGTGCCATGCACACGGATGAATTGCTTCCGGTTTGTGATGTTCTGATTACAGATTATTCCTCTGTGTTTTTTGAGGCGCTGCTTTGTTCATGCTCTCTCGTGTTTTTTGCACCGGATTATAATATATATGCGCATGACCGGGGTTTTTATCTTGATTACAAACAATTGCCGGGTGAGGTGATTTGCGGGGTTGTAAGTGAGAAGAAACGTGCGCGTGTGGACTTTGATGAGAATCTTTATACAGAGTTAAAAAATGGATTGCTACTTGCTATGGAGCATCCTAAGCAGCATGAGAAGGAGCGTATCAGCTTTTGCAAAAAATATATGAATGCATGCGATGGTACATCAACGGATAAAATCCTGGAGGCTTCAATTCGAGGTTACAAGAGAAGAAATAATTCGGATGGAGAAAAAGGAAATGCGTAAACTACTAAAAAAAATATATCGTAAAATAAGAAAACCAATAATTAAGCTGTATCGTTTCGGTACGCTGAAAATTATATATCCGCTTCGCTACCGTATAGGTGCAATTAAGAAAATAGATCCGAAAAAGGTTGTGTTTATTGAGGTTCGTGCAAAAAGCGCAAGTGATGATTTTGCGTTGTTATATGATC
>CALYVE010000155.1 GCA_945492935.1 uncultured Lachnospiraceae bacterium | reverse complement strand
GGTATCCGGCGAGGCGAGTGGTGACGGAGATTCCTGCGGGAAAGCTGGATTCGCTAAGAATCTGAGAGATGCTAGTTAAGCAGGCTGGGATATATGAAGCACTCGGAGTTGAGGCGTCAACCTCGTCATGTTAATCCGAGAATCCAGGAGTTATGTAATAGAAAGCTAAGATAAAAATGTTTATGGTTTGATATAATATGAGGTACGGACAGAGGAAAATACAGGAGAAAGTATGTATGAAAAATAAAAAAACATATTGGATTATTTTTTATACCGTGTTGGCTTTGGCAATCGACCTGGCAGGCAGAGTGTTCGCAACACATTTCACACTTCCGATTTGGTGTGATTCCATCGGTACATTTCTGATTGCGTATATCGCGGGACCGGTGTGTGGCGGTATCGTGGGATTCGCAAACAATATCATCTATGGAATTTTTGTGGAACAGCAATCGGTTTACTGTATAGTCGGAGCATTGATTGGTGTTCTCGCCGGATATTTTGCAAAAAAGAAGGTGTTTGAGACACAGTTTGCAACGATGACATTTGGTATGTGTCTAGCTTTGGTTTCAACGGCGATTGCAGTTGCGATTAATACGCTGCTTTATGACGGCCAGTGTGGCAATGTTTGGGGCAATCAGGTCATGCTGATGTGCATGGACAGTGGATTGCCACGTTATATTTCCTATGTGATTGGTCAATTTTGTCTGGAATTTTTGGACAAGCTGTTGTGTGTAGAGATAGTCTATCTGCTGCTCCGTTGGAATCGTCGTCGAAAACACAAAACAGCAAAGAAATCAAAGGCCATCGGTGTATGGTTGGTGTGCTCGGTGCTTGCGGGTATTGTAGCACAGCCGCAAACGGTAGCGGCAAAGGATGATTCATCGACGGAATATGATGCGTATATCCAGACGGTTTATTCCAATGAGGAAGGCCTTTTGTCCGGTGAGGCCAACGACATTGCCCAGACAAAGGATGGAATGCTTTGGATTGGTACTTATGCCGGATTGTACAAATACAATGGAAGCAGATTCAGGCTATTTCAGGATATCAATTCCGTAAAAAACGTGAATTGCCTGTATGTGGACGAGGAAGGAAGGTTATGGGTCGGTACCAACGATGACGGTGTCACGATTCTGATAAATGAGAAAGTGATGAATGTCATCGATGAGACGAGCGGATTAACATCAAATTCTGTAAAAAGCATCGTCTGCGATACAGATGGAAACTACTATATCGGTACAACCGAGGGCTTGTCGATTGTATCCCTTAGTGGTGGTGTCAGGGTGACGAAGTCTCTGGAGCAGATTAAAAATGTGAATTATATGGCTGCGGATGAAGATGGAAATGTGGTGGTCAATACCGATAGGGGACAGATGTATTGGCTGAACAACGGGGAGATTGTGGATGCTCCGATTTCTGTCAAGCAGGAACAGCATTTTAATACGGTATTCTTTTCCAGTGATAAGCGTATGTTCCTTGGGACAAGCGACAATGACGTGCTGGTATATGACATGAGTGGAAATCGTCCAAAGCATGAGAAAACGATACAACTAAACGGAATCGAGCATATCAATTCCTTCTATGAAACAGAAACTCATGAGATTTTTGTCTGCTCTGATACCGGAATAGCAGTTTTGCGGGAGGACCTTTCCTATAGGAAACTCAATACCAATAACTTTACAAGTTCCATTGATAATATGTTGGTTGATTATCAGGGGAATCTTTGGTTTAGTTCCTCGAGATTGGGCTTGCTGGAAATGTGCAAATCACCATTTCAGGAGCTTTTTCCGGAAATCGGAGAAAACGAGGTTGTCAATACAACACAAAAATGGAATGACTGGCTGCTTTGTGGAACAGATGACGGCATAGTCATTATAAATGAGAACAATACTCGTAAGGTAGAAAATGATATCACGAAGCAGTTGCAAGATGTACGTGTCCGATGTCTGATAACAGACCGGGAGAATGCGCTTTGGATTGCAACCTCAGGAATGGGCATTTACAAAATATACGAAAAGCAAGATAACACCTTCGAAATAAAACAATTTACGGAGAATGATGGTCTGCCGGGAATGCGTTTTCGCAACATTCTCGAAGCGGAGGATGGAAGTATTTTGGTTGCGGGCGATTACGGTGTTGCTGTGATGAAGGACGGCAAGGTGAAGGATGTGTATAACGCAGAAAATGGATTGCTCAATGAAAAATCACTCTGTCTTCTGGAATACAAAGGAATGTATTATATCGGTTCCGATGGCGGTGGCATCAGTCAGATCAAGAAGGATGGAAGCGTAAAAAATATCACCAGAAAGGACGGATTGTCATCCGGTGTGATTCTCCGTATGGAATATGATCCGGCTTCGGATGGTGTATTCATTGTAACCAGTAATGGCCTGTGTTATATGCAGGCGGATGGAACGGTTCAGTATCTTGAGAATTTTCCGTACAGCAACAATTTTGATATGGTGTGTAGCGATGACGGAACCTGTTGGGTTTTGGGCAGTGCCGGAATTTATATCGCAGACTCGGAAAATCTGATTGCAAATCAGGAACGCGAGTATCCGTTGATTAATTCCAAACGCGGATTCCGTGCCTCTCTGGTTGCGAATTCCTGGATGTGTGAAGAAGACAATTATCTGTATCTTTGCTGTGACAGTGGTGTTGTAAAAGTGAATATGAAGCAGTATGACATGTCAGCAAAGTCTTATCGTATGGTACTCGATTATGCCATTGTGGATGGTGTAAAATGTGCCATTAACCGTGCAGATACATTGACGCTTTCCGCAGAAAATGAGCAGCTTGTATTTGAACCGGAAGTGTTGAATTATTCGATGAATGACCCATATATCAGTGTATGTATGATCGGATATGATAAGAAGGAAAAGGTATGTCTTTTAAGTGAACTGGACAGTGTATCCTATACCAAGCTCAAGCCGGGTAAATACACCTTCCGAATTTCCGTGCTCGATGGGAAGGATGGAAATGTAGTGGAGTCAGCAAGCTACAGTATCAAAAAGGAAAATGAGATGTATCAAAACTGGTGGTTCGAGCTCTATGTTTGGATGATTGCAGCTTTAGTTTTGGTATGGATTACATGGTTTATCACACGTACACAGACACAGAAGACATTGATTAAGCAGAAGCTGGAGCTTGAATATGCAAAGAAGCAGATTAAGATGGGTAATGAAACGATCCTTTCCATTGCCCGGACGGTAGATGCGAAGGATTCGAATACCAGTGAACATTCCTTCCGTGTATCGCAATATTCTCTTGCAATTGCAAAACGGCTGGGTTATTCGGAAGAAAAATGTGAGAACCTCCGGCAGATGGCACTTTTGCACGACATTGGTAAAATCGGCATCCCGGATGCCATTTTGAACAAGCCGGGAAAGCTTACGGATGAAGAATATGAAATCATGAAAACGCATGTAATCAGGGGAGGCGAGATTCTCAAAGACTTCACCTTGATTGACAATGTGAGTGTCGGAGCTTTGTATCATCATGAGAAATATGACGGAAGTGGATATTGTCATGGTTTAAAAGGCGAACAGATTCCTCTGGATGCAAGAATCATCGGAATTGCGGATGCGTTTGATGCCATGACGGCAAACAGAGTCTATCGAAAACAACTGGATCTGGATTTTGTCATCGCAGAACTCAAGCGCTGCAGTGGAACACAGTTTGATCCAAAGCTGGTGGATATCCTGCTTGCCTTGATCGACGAGGGTGAAATCGACGTAAAGCGTCTGTATGCAGAGTCAAAGGAGGACAGATAGTATGAAAAGAGTTTATGCGTTATGTATGGCAACATCGCTTGCTTTGATTCTGTTGTCTTTTGGGTTTCATGAAATGACAAAAAAACCGGAAAAGCATCTGAAGGTAGGATTCATCCTGGTAGGAGATGAGATGACTCCTTATACTGATAACTTTATTCAAGCCAGAGACCATGCGATGGAGGTTTATGGAGACCAGATTGAGTGTGTGACCATGTACAATGTCACGGAGGATCAGGTAGAAGGACCGCTTCAGCAGCTGGTGGATGAAAAATGTGATTATATCATTGCACCAAGCTATGGATATGGGCCAGCTGTGAAAGAGATGGCAAAGCTGCATCCGGAGATTCAGTTTTGCGTGCCGACCGGAGACAATGCGAATCAGGAGCCGGTACTATCCAATTACCATAATTGTATGGGAACCATCTATGAGGGTCGCTATGTCTGTGGTGTGATTGCCGGTTTGAAGCTCAAAGAGATGATTGATGAGGGGATTATGAGTGCCGAGCAGGCCAAGATTGGTTATGTGGCAGCCTTTCCTTATGCGGAGGTAATCTCCGGCTATACATCCTTTTATCTCGGTGTACAGTCTGTCGTTGCGGAGACAACCATGCTGGTGAAATATACGAACACCTGGTCCAGTTATTCTCTCGAAAAGCAGGTGGCACAGGAGTTGATAGATGAGGGTTGTGTCATCATCTCGCAGCACTCGGATACCATCGGCCCGGCAACGGTCTGTGAGAGTGCCGATCAAAATCTTCCGGTTTATCATGTCGGATACAATCAAAGTATGACAAATGTCGCACCGACCCGTTCCCTTGTGAGCTGTTCGGTAGATTATTCCTATTATTTTGAACAGTCCATAGGAGCATTGTTGCGTGATGAAAAGATTGAAGACTGCATTGATGGCAAGGTATATGGGCAGGATGCTATGGCAGGTCTTGAAGAGGGCTGGGTGCGGATTCTGGATATCAACCAGGCGATTGTGCCTGCGGATACAGAGGAAGTTGTAGAGAAGACGATACATAGACTTGTGACAGGACAGAAAAAGGTTTTTGCCGGTCCGTTTACCGGTGTGAATCCATATGATGAAAATGACCGGGTTGATTTAAAAACGACTGTGTTTGAAGAAAATAAGACATCGTCTTCGCCGACATTTTGTTATGTATTGGACGATGTCATAACCGTGATAGAGTAAG
>CALYVE010000154.1 GCA_945492935.1 uncultured Lachnospiraceae bacterium | reverse complement strand
TTTCATATAATGCAAGCATATCCGGATGATTCATCATTACACCGGCCGAATATGCAAAATTTTTATATTGATTGTATCCTGCCGAACGATATGGATTATAGTCATAAAAAAGCTTTTGAATCGTAGATGCAAAATCCAGGAAATAAAAATGATCTTCATCGGCCTGAATATAATCAATTAAGCATGCATTCGCATCGGCGACTTTTGCTTTGTATTTGCCCGTCCGATAGTTTTTCGAAAGCCCCATTTCTTCATCGATATAATCAGCACGCTCCGAAATATTCCGGTATCCCAACGATTGATTCGGAAAGAAAGCCACAGCATACCAAATTATGATTGCTCCCGCTATTAACAGGCTCCCCTGTTTTTCATACGGATACGTCTTACAGACATTTGTTATCCATAAATATAACATTGCAACAAACATAGAAAGGAAAATGACATACTCAACCCGATAAACCATTCTGTGAATGCATGCAAAGTATAACAACATAACGCATCCTATGCTTCCCGGAAGAAACAACCGCCATTTTCCTTTTTTCAGAAGGAATAAAGCGGCAAAAAATATCACAATGCACGCCCAAACGATCGGATAAGAAAAGAACTGTCGTTGTTTGATTCTTTCGATTATATTTTCTTTTGTTCTTCTGCCCGCATTATAATCATCTACTGCACAAGCAATGTTGTTTAGCCTTTCGTCCGTAAAGAATTCACCATCGTCAAACTCCCAACAGCCAATCATAAATTCATCATTAATTGTTATGCCGATTTCATCAAATCGATCCTTCGGAATTCTTATTTTTCCCTGATCACCAATTGCAGCTCTCGTTTTGCTGTATTGTAAAAAATAAGAATACGCCTGGTCTTTTTCGTATACATTTCTATCAATCAAACGGCAAAATAATATACATACAACGACCGCAATTCCTGCAAGTAATCGAAGCAGCAACGATTTATCCCTAAGCAATTGATATTCTGTTTGCTGTTTTTTTGTACGAATATATTTGTATAAAGCAACCAATACCAAAAATACAGCAAATGGTCCGACAAGCAAACAGACATCAAATCGAATCATCGCGCCAAGCAAACACAGGATTGCTCCGAAACTATATTGCATTTTTGATTTTGATTCGAACAGGGCATAGACAAGCAAAAAAGAGCCTGAAACAAGCGCAACCCCTGCTACCTTTGTAAACTGAATCAGAATATACACATCATTTCCAAAAAAGAAAAACAAACAGGAAATTAACAATATACTGTGACTCCAATTTGTTGTTTTCAGCACAATATACGTTATGACAGTTAAGGAAATAAATCCAATCAGCAAATAGGAAATAAAATACCAGCTAATCTTCGGAAACAAGTTGTACAACGGCAACAAGAGACATCCATATATGACATTCACAAAAATCATACGGGGATTTCGTCCATTTCCGTATGCGCCGGATAATATCCCCTCCATAACGAAGTCATCCGACATTTCGTATTTTTGTTCGAAGAATATTAAAAGAAGGGCAGCAAAGAGTATATTAATCATAATTGCCCGAAGAAAAATATTCTGTCTCAACTTTGCAATCATATACGAATCCTCCCAATTATGCCAATGCATTTACTCTCTTTCTACATAATGATACTTGACCACTGACATATCGTCGAAATTTGCGATTGGTGTGTAATCAATTTCCTTTCCCGTCTTTTCGGTCAAATAATTGTTACAAATCTCTTCCGCACCACAGCAAAGGAATACAACATTCTCATCTAAAAGGCTCATATAGATATTATCAATTCCAAGCTGTGCCTGTTTTTCCAGCATCTTTGGTGCCTGGGAATACCAGCCCCCTAACCCTATGCTGTTTTGCATCAAATTTTGTCGCGGTGCGCATAACAAGCCATGTGCACTCATGATATATCTACTGGTAAATGGTTCCGTTACAACGATATTATCCCGGCTCAGTTGCTCTATGTAATCCAAAACATCAGCATTTCCTTGTGTAAAGCTGTTTCCGAAAGAGTATTGTTTTCCTGAAATCACCAAAGCAATAACAAGACCTGCCATCGCAATGTATTGTTTTATATTCTTGTCTTTGCCTGTTTCTGTTTCTTCATCCCTAAACAAGGCTGTCACAAATAAAAATAAGGCAAGTCCTACACCTATTCCTACGAGTACCCGTTTTACATATCGTCCTTTTATAACCAGATACGCAATTTCAGCAAAAGCGACAATGCTTAACATGCAAAACGATACAATCATGTGCCGCTTTCGATTCATAACTACGCAAATAAAACCAATCAGGAATACAAGCCAAAAATAGGAATTACTGAAAATAATATCCAAAACCTTTCGAAGTAATTTTTGAAATGTGTACTTCTTTTCCTGCCCGATATTTCTCACTTTTGAAAAGAAATCCGTACTATAAACATCAGAATCCTCAAAACACCATTTTTTTAAACTGGCATATTGTGCGTAAGTAATTCCCAATTGCTCATATTCTTCACTGTATCGAAAATAATCAGGAACTGTATAATCCAAAAGCATCGCCCGTTCATAATTCCACTGTTTATATTCCTCCCATTTATCACTCTTATATGACATTCTGTCAACAAAAACTGTGACAAGGATAATACTAAAAATAATGACATACGGAACGATCAGCTTCATAACACGAATATAATGTTTAAACACAAGCTGCAATATCCAGGCAACAAAGGCAAAAGCAGACACCTCTAAAAACGCTTCCAGCCGCAACATGGAGCTATAGAATAATCCAATCCCGGCAAAAGCACATCGTGACAAGCGGAATCGTTCTTCTTTGCTCAAGCAAAATGCCAATACAATATAGGATACAGCCGCCACCCAGGCAGCAATGCGGGTAAAATTGATTGTACAATATATCTCGCGATAAAAAATAACCATCAAACACGCATAATAATATAGGGCCTGTCTTTTCTTCACAAGCAGCACTATTTGAAGAAACATCGTTCCAACCAACACCAGCATCAAATAATATATCACAATGATCCAATTAATCATTGGTGCAATATGGTACAATCCGACAAGCAAATATCCGTAAATTATATTGCTGAAAACAATTTTCGGTGACGCAAAGCCATAAAATCCACTCGCAATCGATGCCATAGCAAAATCATCGTTTGTATCGTATTCAGCACCGAATAACAAAACCGCCAGCATTACGAATGCGATATTTATAGCTATAATGATAATATTGGTTTTTTTGTCAATCTTCATCATACTCATAACTTGATAACTTACACCCCAACAACAATTGTCCGAGTCAGTTCTTCATACAAATTATATCCATCCCAAAGCATATCAAAATCCATTGTATGCCCAATCGGAACTACTCTGTCAATGCCTCTGTTCACCACCGTGAGCAACGGCATGATGCATTCACGCTTCCCATAATATCCGATTGTCTGACAACGCTCATCATCACATAGTACAGCAATCTCTTTTATATCCGAACAGGTATATTCGTAAAACAATCCTGCGTTTCCTCTATACGCAATCAAGTCCTTTGATAATTTCCGGATTTCCACTCGATATAATAAATTATCTTCCGGCTGTTCAAACTGTAAATCAGTATTCGCTGCAGCCGCCAAATAAACCTTTGTCAATTTATTTACGCCCATGACATCCTGATATTCATACTTTTGTGATACAAGCTCATGCAGCCTGCCCCAAAAATCCGTCTTTGCTTCTTTTGATTGTTCCCCCATCCAAACAACAAAATGTGGTGAGGTACAGGCATTTTGGTCCATCAAATAAGTATCATCATAAAACCCTTTGATTAATGCATCTTTGTTGCCCTCAGACATATAAACGTCACTGTCAATTACCGCAATCGAATATCGGTCTGCAAAAGTTATTTCCTTTGCTCTTGGTTGCAATCCGGACTTGCGCAATTGCCCAATCGTCTCGTCGCCACCCCATACCATTCTCACGTTTGCGATTGCCGAAAAGGAATCGTTAATTTCTTTATTTCTATCATACCGTACACGGAAAATGTAGCTTTGTAAAACCAGATAGGAGTATATGGCACATTCTATTGCATGATTAATGATTTCAACCTGTCTGAAGTTTTTTGACGGCAGCTTCACAATATTGCTATTACCTGTTAATAAACCTGCGCATAACGAATATGCATAGTTAACCGGGACATTCGATGGTGCAATATGAAAAACAATTCCTCTGCCTTTTTTTATGTTTGTGGATGCATCACAAAACCGTTCACGCATTTTCAAAAGCGAAGCCTTGCGAATCCAAAATGCAAATGAAATAATATCCGAATACATCTTTGCCTCACTGTCCCGCACCAGTAAGGAGGACACCGTATTCAAACAGTCAATCACTACATCTGAAAATGGCGGTAACACTTGCACTTGTTTTATATGCTTCAATGCATGTTTATCGCCAATCAAAAAGGTAACAGCATCCATACATCTATTCAACTGATTCTCGATTGAACATTGTTGCATATGTATCACTGCACCCCCTAATCTCTGCATTCTTTAATCTTCCGATTATTTTGAAGTATTTACCCTTTCGACCACACAAACAGTCATCCTCACCCAAAATAACGCCCTCATCTTCTGTTAATAACGAATGACCCGGGTATGATTCCGGAATCGATGAAACGACTTGAACGATTCCTTTTTCTCCAAACCCGCACACACGAAAATCGATTGGTTTGCGAATTATTACATCGGAAAAAACACTTGTATGTAAATGTCCGCACTCACATTCCATATATATACATCCCGTCTGCTCCACCATGCCATAATAATCATGTATGTCAGTGATTCCACACACTTCATTCAGACGTTCCTTGAACGCCTTTGCGCTTACCGATTCACGAATTAACTTCTTCCAGCCTCCCCCGTGAATCATAATACAATTCGACAAATCAAAAGTTCTTCCGATTTTTTTTAGTCGAACCAATTCCTTGTAGAAATGC
>CALYVE010000153.1 GCA_945492935.1 uncultured Lachnospiraceae bacterium | reverse complement strand
CATATTGTTTCCTATGGGACTTGCGACTGCGACCGGTTCCTGTGTGTCTGTAGTAATTTGTATTTGCGTATTTTTTTGGATGCAGAGAAAGACAAGTAATGAACAAATTTCGATAAATTAAAATGCCCGTTTCACGGTGAAAGGAGTATGATATATGGAATTCATGAATCTGATATGTCTTCTTGTTTCTTTAGGGATGTTGTTTTGGTTGTACATATTTGATGTAAAAAACAGCGTAACACAGTTTATTACGTTTGTGATTATGCTTATATCAAATTTTGGATACTTTTTTCTGGCAATATCATCCAACGTGGAAGAGGCTATACTTGCGCAAAAAATTGCTTATGTCGGAGGCATTTTCTTACCGGTATTTTATTTCTTTCTGGTATTGGAAATCTGTCATGTCAAACTGAACAGATTTGCAGGTTCTGTTCTTTTGCTAATACAATGCGTGATATTTGGCATTGTATGTACCATCGGAAGAAGTGGGCTATACTACAAATTCACAAGTATTCATACGATAGATGGAGTTACATATATTGATAGAGAATATGGTCCTCTTCATTTTTTGTGTCCGTTGACACTTGTAATTTATCTGTTATTATCATTTGCTGTTGCAATTTATTCATTAGCAAAAAAGAAATCCGTGCATAGAAGCGGCGTGTTGGCCATGCTTATTTTTGCATCAATTGCTGTTTGCACATATGTTGTAGAAAAGGCTATGCAGCTGGAGTATGAAATTATACCGATTTCGTTTGTGGTATTGACATTTGGCACATTAATTCCGGTATATGATTCCAATATAT
The DNA here is from genome assembly GCA_945492935.1 of uncultured Lachnospiraceae bacterium. Lineage (GTDB taxonomy): Bacteria > Bacillota > Clostridia > Lachnospirales > Lachnospiraceae > Coprococcus_C. The sequence goes on along the minus strand of CALYVE010000153.1, from coordinate 4,214 downwards.
TTACCGTATATGAAAACACAGATATTATTAAGGAACAACTCAATAAAATCGGATTTTTAACGTTTGATAAAAAAAGAGCCTACAGAGGCTGTAATGATTTCATGGCGAATATTTATCCGGAGCTTTTAGACTATCGTTTGGGACAGACGATTGCAGGCTGTAGCGAAAGTTTACAGAGTGTCATTGAACAAATTGAGGAACTTGAGCGATTTTATAATGATAATTTCAGAAGAAGACATACGCAAATACAATTAAAACCCTTTGTACTCAATGGTAAGTGCTATGCAGGAACAATTCATGTTGTGACGAATATCTTTGGGGTTTTAAAGGGATATACGATAGAGCTTCGAGATGATACAGAGCATTATCTGGCTTTGGAATTGAAGGAGCGTTACAACGAACAGTTGACGAATGAAGTCGATGCGAAAACGAAACGAATCAGATTCATCCAGCAAAAAACCATAATGGGAATCGCACAGATGGTAGAATCAAGAGATCTTAGTACGGGAGACCATATTAAGAGAACAAGTGATGTTGTAAGGATATTTGTCAAAAAGCTGATGGATGAGGATTTTGGCTTTGAGGAACGATTCCTGGAGCATGTTATTCGAAGTGCACCTATGCATGATTTAGGAAAAATAGGAGTAGACGATGCTGTGCTCCGTAAACAAGGACGTTTTACGGATGAAGAATACAGTATCATGAAGAAACATTCGGAAATAGGATATCATATGGTAAGTGAAATATTATCGGATGTAGAAGAAGAGGATTTCGTACGCGTAGCAGAAAATGTAGCACATTACCCCCATGAAAAAATAGATGGTACGGGATATCCAATAGGGCTTAAGGGCGAAGAGATTCCGATAGAAGCAAGAATCATGGCGCTTGCCGATGTGTTTGATGCGCTTGTTTCAAAGAGATGTTATAAGGAAGCATTTTCCTATGATAAAGCATTTGGAATCATAGAAAATGAAGCAGGAACCCATTTCGATGCTCGGCTTGCAGGGGTATTCCTAAGATGCAGACCGCAGCTTGAGGAATATTATAATAAGTGCGAAAAATAAAGCGGATTGTTGCGATGAGGGCTGAAAAATGCTGCCATACGAAACAGAAAAGATGTATCGGTTAGGAGAATAAAAAATGGCGATAGAGTATAAAAGATTATCTGAAAAAGAAATTGACACTTTTATTGAAATGAGAATCAATCAATTGCGAGAAGAAGGTGCAAAGGAAGATATTGATTTAAAGCCTGCATTGAAGGATTATTATTTACGACATATGTCTGATGGTACATTTGTGTCTTGGCTTGCTATGGATGGAGAAACAATCGTTGGTACAAGCGGAATGTCCTTTGTAGAAAAACCGCCATATTCTGGATGTGCAAGTGGAAAGATGGGACTTTTGTCGAGTATGTTCACGAATCCTGATTATAGACGAATGGGAATTGCAAAAGAGCTTCTGGATAGAGTTGTTAATGAAGCAAGGCTCTATGGATGCGGAACAATTCAGATTACGGCTTCTGATATGGGAGTAAAACTATATACCGCTTATGGTTTCGTTCACAATGATAATTTTATGCAGTACAAATTATAATAAAGACTACAATATGGAAGGATAAATCATGAATATTTAGTGGCGATGGATATTATGTCGTTAGCGGACCAAGAACAACCGGAGACGGGTATTACGAAAGCTGTATAATCGGAATTGAAGATAACCAAATTGAAATTACTGAATGATAGAATGACAGGGGCTGTAAAAACAGCCCCTTTTTTGGTTCCCGTTGTCCTGTTAAAAAATATAAAAATTTAAATTTAAATTTAGCTTAGTTGTGTATAATAAAATTAAACATGACACACAGATGTCGTGTTACAAGTGATATGATAAATCAGGAAGTGAAAGCAATATGAAAATAGACAGACTTATTGGTATTCTTTCCGTACTTTTACAGGAGGAGAAAGTAACAGCACCGGAATTGGCAAAAACGTTCGAGGTTTCAAGAAGAACAATAAACAGAGACATTGAAGATTTATGCAGGGCCGGTATTCCTATTTATACAGCGCAGGGGGCAGGCGGTGGTATTAGCATAATGGAGGGTTATAAGATGGATCGGACGATTCTGTCATCGAAGGATATGCAGATGATCATGGCAGGCCTCCGAAGTCTTGACCGTGTAAGTGGCAGTCCTTATTATGGACGGCTTAGGGAAAAACTCAAGTCCGGTTCATCAGATTTTGTCAGCGGAAATGAGTCTATACTTATCGACCTGTCATCATGGAATAAGGATTCTTTGTCATCAAAGATTGAACTGATTCAGGATGCTATCGAGCTGGGAAAGAGCTTAAGGTTTCAGTATTATGCTCCAAGTGGAAATACCGAGAGAGAAATTGAACCATATTTTCTGATTTTTAAGTGGTCAAGCTGGTATGTGTACGGATACTGTTTGCTCAGAAATGATTTCAGAATGTTCAAGCTTCATCGTATGACGGATATTGAACATGTGAGAAATTTTGAAAAGAAAAGAGATGTGCCTATGCCGGACTTATCAAATGATAAGGTTTTTCCTCAAAAAGCGAAAGTAAAGGCAGTGTTTGATCCTTCGATGAAATGGCATCTGATCGAGGAGTACGGGGCGGAGTCATTTATAGAACTTTCGGACGGGAAACTGTTGTTTGAGCACACATATGCTGATGATGAAGGATTGTTGTCATGGTTACTATCATTGAGAGATAAGGTTACTGTTATTGAGCCGGAGTCAATAAGAAAACAATTATTGCGTATCGCGACAGAACTTACAGAAAAATATAAGGAGGCTTAAGTAATGAAGAAATGGTATGACGAAGAATACAAATTTTTTATAGAAGTAACAGGTTTTTTACGAGGCGACCATACTGAACACCTATGCAGAAATGGTGAAGAAATAGGTGATAAGTACACCTGTACATACGGCTGTCCGGTGAATGAACAGGGCTATGGAATCTGTTCTAAAATGATGCAGCTTCTTTATGGTGATATGCAGGCCGTCAGAAGCGGAGGAGATCTGACACTTGTGGGAGGAACAGAGGCAAATGTGAAGGACTATGTTTGTCCGGACGGATGTGTATGTTTTCGAATGACAGCCGAAAAGACGGGCGCAGAGAATTTCTATCGAGGAAAATTCTATCAGGAGTAGAGAAAAAGAGCAAAGCATTCGTTGTTGAAAAATGTTGAGGGAGGAAATGTCAAATGGAATTTATCCGGGTAACAAAAGAAAATCTGGAGAAAGAGCACATCTGCTGCGCAATTTCAAATAATAAGGATGTACAGGTTTCATCGAAAAAATGCTGGCTGGCGGAACGATTTGATGAAGGCTTGGTTTTCTTAAAAAGCGAAGAGCGAGGGAAGTGTTTTATCGAATATATTCCTAATTCCACAATTCCACTGCCTTATTATAATACTCCATCAATACCGGCTTTGTCAGTCGGTTAATCTCCACACTCTCATCCATTTCATCCTTGCCAAACGAAAAAAGAGCCGAAACATTTTCTGAGGTCAGATATCTGGTCTCCACATCAAAAGAAAGCTGGGTTATGAGCTCCTTTTTGCTGGCCATATTGAATCCCCAATCCCCAAATGCCGGAACCTGAAGGTGATAAGGTTTTACAAAAAAGCCTTCACTCTCTAGTGTTTTGTTGATACACCAGAAAGCCTTTGTGGCATAATAAGGACTGGTAGACTGGATAACCATGACACCGTCATCCTTTAAACAGCCTCCGCACATTCTGTAAAAAATATTGGAATACAGTTTGTTAAGTGATTCACAATTCGGATCCGGCAGGTCCACGATAATCAGATCATACTGCTCATTGCAAGTCTCCAGATACTCATAAGCATCTTCATTATACACAAAAAGCTTTTCCGATTTCAGGCTGTCCTGATTGATGGAGGTAATATTCTCATTGGTGGAACAAATACGGATCATCTCCGAATCCAAATCCACCAGATCGATTTTTTTCACCTCATCATATTTTAATACCTCGCGGACAGCCAGCCCGTCACCGCCCCCTAAAATCAAAATCTCAGATCGGTTGTCCAACTCACTCATGGGAATATGAACCAGTGCCTCATGGTAGCGATATTCATCTATGGTCGAAAACTGACAGTTTCCGTCAATATAAAGGCGAACATCATCTCTGTGCCTGGTCATAACGATTTTCTGATACTCCGTGTGCTCC
>CALYVE010000152.1 GCA_945492935.1 uncultured Lachnospiraceae bacterium | reverse complement strand
ACTCCATTTGATTGGAAAAGAAAGACCGGAAAGAAGGCAAAAATGTATAATCCAAAGTCATTAATGGCAGAAGAATTCATTTGTGATGAGGAGATTATTGAGACTCTTGAATATGCAGATGCAAACAAAGAGAATATGGAACTCATCGATCGGATTTTAGATAAAGCTGCGCAAAAAAGAGGGCTGACACACAGGGAGGCTTCCGTACTCCTTGCATGCGAGGATGCAAGCCGCGTGGCAAAGATGTATTCGTTGTCAGAGCAAATCAAAAAAGATTTCTATGGGAATCGTATTGTAATGTTTGCGCCTTTATATTTATCCAATTACTGTATCAATGGTTGTGTATATTGTCCCTACCATATCAAAAATAAGCATATAGCCCGTAAAAAACTCACACAGGAGGAGATAAGGCGCGAGGTAATTGCGCTTCAGGATATGGGGCATAAACGGCTTGCAATCGAGGCTGGTGAAGATCCGCTTAACAATCCGATTGAATATATTCTCGAGAGCATTCGGACAATTTACGATATCAAGCACAAAAATGGTGCAATCCGCCGCGTAAACGTCAATATTGCTGCAACAACAGTTGAAGAATATCGCATGCTTCATGATGCCGGTATCGGTACTTATATTTTGTTTCAGGAAACTTATAACAAGAAGGGATATGAGGAACTGCATCCGCATGGGCCAAAGAGCAATTATGCATATCATACAGAGGCTATGGACCGGGCAATGCAGGGCGGAATCGATGATGTAGGACTTGGCGTCTTGTTCGGATTACAAGGATACCGCTATGAATTTGCCGGACTCTTGATGCATGCTGAACATTTGGAGGCTTTATATGGGGTCGGACCGCATACGATTAGTGTTCCGCGTGTAAAGCCTGCAGATGATATTGATCCGGAGTCGTTTGACAATGGAATAAGTGATGACACCTTTGCAAAAATCTGTGCGCTGATTCGAATTAGTGTCCCATATACGGGGATGATTATTTCAACAAGAGAATCAAAAGAGGTTCGCGAAAAAGTAATTCGATTGGGCGTTTCACAAATTAGTGGCGGTTCCAAGACAAGTGTCGGCGGCTATTTCGAGCCGGAACCGGAGAATGTCAATTCAGAACAATTTGATGTAAGTGACAGGCGTACGTTAGATGAGGTTGTAAAATGGCTGATGGAAATGCATTATATTCCAAGCTTCTGTACAGCCTGCTACCGAGAGGGGCGTACCGGTGACCGATTTATGAGCCTGTGCAAATCGGGTCAGATTCAGAACTGTTGTCATCCAAATGCTCTTATGACGTTGAAGGAATATTTGATGGATTATGCTGCTTATGATACAAAACGAATTGGCGAGGCGTTAATTGAAGCAGAACTTTCAAATATTTCGAATGATAAGGTGCGTGAAATATGCAAAGAAAATCTCGCAAACATTGAAAAGGGAATTCGGGATTTTCGTTTTTAGACATGTTAAGATGGAAAGAGAAAAATAAACGAATAAGCGAATATGAAAATATGGAAGGAGTGTGCCTATGGGGATGAATGATACACCGGCTGCAAACAGAATACACATCGGTTTTTTTGGTCGTAGGAATGCGGGAAAATCAAGTGTTGTAAATGCTGTGACAAACCAGGAAATTTCGATTGTATCGGAGGAAAAAGGTACAACAACGGATCCCGTCACAAAGACGATGGAGCTTCTTCCACTTGGACCGGTGGTTATCATTGACACACCGGGCTATGATGATGTCGGTACACTCGGAGAGCTCCGGGTAAAGAAAACAAAGATGATATTAAACCGTACCGATCTCGCTGTTCTCGTTGTGGATGCAACCGAGGGAAAAACAGAGATCGAAGATGAGCTGTTGCATATATTTGAGACAAAGAAAATTCCGCATCTCATTGTTTATAATAAGTGTGATCTTCTTTCGGTGTCAAAAATGCGGGAACTTGTTGCAGAAAATTCCGGAGAAAATGTCGTATTAGTGAGTGCAACAGATAAGCGAAACATTAGCCAATTGTTGGACCAGCTTAGCGTGCTTGTGGACACAAATCAATCACAGCCACTTGTTGCAGACCTCGTTGACAAGGATGATGTCGTAATCCTTGTCACACCGGTTGATTCCGCTGCTCCAAAAGGAAGACTTATTCTACCGCAACAACAGGTTTTACGCGAGCTTTTGGATGTTGGAGCAATTTCGATTGTAATTAAGCCGGAACAGATTGAAAAAACGTTTTCAAGTCTGTCTCGTAGACCGCGTATGGTAATAACGGACAGTCAGGCATTTGACTATGTAGCAAACCATGTGCCGGAAGACATATTGCTGACATCCTTTTCGATTTTGATGGCAAGATATAAGGGATTTTTGAAAACTGCAGTTGCAGGGGCAGAGGTGATAAATTCGCTTGCAAACGGAGACAGGATACTAATTTGTGAAGGCTGTACACATCATAGACAGTGTGATGATATCGGTACGGTTAAGCTTCCCCGGTGGTTGGAAGAATACACCGGAAAAAAGTTTGATTATAAATTCTCATCGGGAGGCGGCTTCCCGGATGATTTATCCGGATTTTCACTTATTATTCATTGTGGAGGCTGTATGCTCAATGAGCGGGAAGTAAAATACCGCATGAAATGTGCTGAGGATGCAGAAATACCGTTTACGAATTATGGAACTGTGATTGCATGTACACAGGGGATATTGTCTCGAACACTGGAAGTGTTCCAATCGTAAGAAAGAGGCATGTCACAGAGTGTGACAGCCTCCTTAAATACATAACGATATGATATTTTGAATAGATTTACTTGCACGTCGCAACAATTCTCTTTTGCAGCATTTCCGGATCCTGTGCATATTCAAGGGCAACCTTTTTGTCAACAATACCCTTTTGAACAAGCTCAAGAAGACTTGCATCCATAGTAATCATTCCTTCGTTGCGTGACTGGGAAATCACGCCATCAATCTGATGAACCTTCGATTCACGAATCATTGTTTTGATTGCCGGTGTGAGAATCATGATTTCGAAGGCGGGAACAACACCGCTGTCAATTGTTGGGATAAGCTGTTGTGAAATAACAGCCTGTAAAACCATGGAAAGCTGAACCGCAATCTGGTGTTGCTGACTTGGCGGGAATGCATCGATAATACGATCAATTGTGTTTGAAGCGCCAATTGTATGAAGTGTAGACAATATTAAATGTCCGGTTTCGGCAGCCGTCATCGCAACACTCATAGTTTCATGATCACGCATCTCACCAAGCAAAATAACATCCGGACTCTGGCGTAGAGAGGCACGCAGTGCCGTAAGATAGCTTTTTGTATCGGTCACAACCTCGCGTTGTGATACGATACTTTTTTTGTGCATATGCAAATATTCAAGCGGATCTTCCAGTGTGATAATATGTGCCTGCCTTGTAGAGTTGATATGGTCAATCATGCAGGCAAGGGTCGTTGATTTGCCGGAACCGGCCGGGCCGGTAACAAGAACTAAGCCTTTTTTCAGATCGGAAAGTCCCATAATCATAGTTTGGATTTCCGGCTTAAAACCAAGGTTTTCAGGTTTTGGAATTGTAAATGTGATGACACGAATAACAGCAGATAATGAGCCTCGCTGCTTGTAGGCATTGATACGGAAGCGTGCAACACCACGAAGGGCGAATGAGAAATCATCATCACCGTACTGTGTTAAATGTGACATGTCACGCGCCCCTGCAAGCTCGTAAATTTCATTGATTAACTGTGCTGTGTCGGTTGGCATTAATTTTTCTTCGCCTTCGTTATAAATCTGGTTGTGAAGCTTGTAGGATAATGGAAGACCGGCAACGATAAAAATATCGGAAGCTCCCATATCGGTAATTTTTGTAAGTAAATCAACTGCTGTCATAATATTTCCTCCTCAATATGCTGGTTAAATCAAATGTCCGTGTTGGCGCTATTCGTCTGTATTATCAAAAAGGAATCCACCGTCGCCTGAAATTGTCTGCGGATCCGGTTTCATTGTTGTGATTGTTTTATATTCTTTTATTTCGTAACAGGTACTTTGACCATCTTTACACTCCTGCAGATGCTTAACCTGAAGCTTTACGTAGATACCGTTGCTTTCGTCAATGGGCATCGTAAAGGAAAGAAAGAGTGTGTCATTGTCCGAAAAGGTATCGATTGTTTTATTTGTTTCGTATGCATGCTGTATCGCGTTTGCGAACGATTCCTCCGTTGCAAAACTGTCGGAGAGCTCTGCAAGCGTTTGGTCGATGGCGGCTAATTGCTGCTCGGCGTTTCCGACCGCAGTGTAATAGTTGGATGTTTTTGTGGCAGTTTGCTTTGACAGCGCATAATCAGCATTTGCCGATACGAAGGAAAGTGATGCAAATGCCACTAAGCAGAGCAAAACAAAGGTTACCAATATTAAAGATGAACCGACGGTCATGCCGGGACGTTTTCGTTTTTGTTTTTTCATAGGAACTCCTTAATGGATATATTTTTGTGTATGAATCGAGAATATGGATTCATTTTTGTCATTTTGTATTTCGATATCAATATAGCAAAATGTATCCTTTACTTGTAAATCTACCGATGCTTTGAACTTCGAGAGCCCTGCGTTGCAAGGCAGGAAATCCTGATCATAGAATAGATTCATGGTAAGACTGTTACCGTTATGTGAAATGTCTCCGAGTGGATAATAGGTACAAAATGCATCATTCGTCTCGGTAAGCTCTGCATCCGCGGTGCTGCGGATAATCTCTGTAACACTTTGGGCTTCGGAGATAGCCCGCGTGAGCGCGTGTGTGTCGTTGTTGCGCATATGCGTATGGACAAACAGCTTCACGCATACTGCGGAAGCAAGGGAAAATAAAAGTACCGATATGATGATTTCCATAAGGAAAATGGATGTTCTGGAATGACCGTTATTCATGTGCGATACCTCCTGTCGTGTTAATCGAAACATAGAAGGTTGTCTTGGCATTTTTGTCGTCGGTTATGTGAAAAGCAAGAAGAGAAGGTCCGATTTCTTCGATTCCGAAGGAC
>CALYVE010000151.1 GCA_945492935.1 uncultured Lachnospiraceae bacterium | reverse complement strand
AACACGACACTTTTTAAGTGGATGATCTATAATCGCGAAAAACGCGAATACTATGAGCAATATCTAAAAAATTACACGACATACATTAACAATGACTATTTGCCAAAATGCAATCAATATAATCAGGAATACGGTGTGGTTCGTAACGTGGCTCTTGAAACATGCTGGAAGGATTTCCTGAGTAATCCGGTTCAGTATTATGGCTTTTTGGAGACGTTGGTAGGCGTCCGAAAGATTTTCTATGAAGATGCCAATATGAGTGCCATGCCAACGGATTTGATTTTATCCATCGAGGACACCGAACTGGATTTAGAATATTTGGATGCGAATCTTCGTAATTATCAAGATTTTGGTACAAAATTCATTGTTCACCAAAAAAGAGTTCTCCTTGGAGATGAGATGGGACTCGGTAAGACAATGCAGGCAATTGCTATGATTTGTCATCTGGTCAAACAGGGTAAAAAACGCTTTCTTGTGGTTTGTCCTCTCAGTGTGTTGGTAAACTGGGTACGTGAAATCGATAAGTTTACAAAGCTTGATGTTATTGAAGTATATGGGGATAACTGCGAGAAAGAATTTGAACAGTGGAATACAACGAACTGCATAGGTGTAACTACATATGAGACGCTTAAGAAAATGAATTTTCTGGAACGTGGAGTGTTGGATCTTCTTATTGTTGACGAAGCACATTATGTGAAGAATAAGGATGCCGTTCGTTCGAAGAATGTTTACCGACTGACAAATTCATCAGAGTATGTTTTGTATATGACAGGCACTCCGATGGAAAACAATATTGATGAGATGAAAGGCCTTCTTGGCGCTATCAATAATGAATATACAGACAAGCTTATGGATTATGACCACATGTCATCTGCTCGTGATTTTAAGATAGCGATTGCACCAATTTATTTGCGCAGAGTTCGTGAGGATGTGTTAAAAGAACTGCCGGAGCTTATTGAGAAGGAAGACTGGCTTCTTATGAATCACACTGAAGAAATGGCATATCGTGAATCCCTTATGGCTGAAAACTTTATGCGGGTGCGACGCCTTTCCTGGAATTTGCCGGACATCAAGGATTCTACAAAGGCGAGTCGTCTGCTTGAAATTTGTGAGGAGGCCGAAAAGGATCAGAGAAAGGTTCTTGTTTTCTCGTATTTTCGAGAGACGCTTACAGCTGTAAGTAATTTGTTAGGTTCCAAATGTGTTGGCGTTATTACCGGTGATATTCCGGCATATAATCGACAAAAACTTGTTGATAAGCTTGCCGAAAGTGAGAATGGCTCCGTGTTAGTTGCCCAGATTGAAGCGGGTGGTGTCGGATTAAATATTCAGTCTGCCAGCATTGTGATATTTTGTGAGCCACAGTTTAAACCATCGATTGAAAATCAGGCGATTTCCAGAATTTATCGCATGGGTCAGGCAAGAAGTGTTGTTGTGCACAGACTTTTGATGTGTCAGACAATTGATGAGGGAATTCTTCGGATTCTCAAGGAAAAGCAACTGCTGTTTGACCGATTTGCAGACGAGTCGGCGATTGGTGCAGAGGAGATGCGGTTAAATGAGACAGAAGAATTAAAGAAGCTTGTGGCACAGGAAAAGGAGCGACTTGGCATTAAACTTTCTGAGCAACCGGAGACACAACCGGAAACGGATGTATAAAATAATCAACGAGGTGAGAAATGTATACAATAGGTATTTGAAAACGAATAGCATTTCAAGTTGTAAACCGATTGCAAATATGATAAAATATTAGAAGTATTTTTTGACAAGGAGAGTCATGGTAATGGAACAATATAAACAGGAATTTATTGAATTTATGGTTGAAAGTGATGTTCTTAAGTTTGGCGATTTTACATTAAAGAGTGGTAGAAAATCTCCTTTCTTTATGAATGCAGGTGCTTATGTAACAGGCACACAGCTCATGCGTTTGGGCGAGTACTATGCGAAGGCTATCCATGACAAGTACGGAGATGATTTTGATGTTTTATTTGGACCGGCATATAAGGGAATTCCAATCAGTGTTGTAACAGCTGTTGCTTACGCAAAACTATATGGAAAAGAAATCCGTTATTGTTCAGATCGTAAAGAAGAAAAGGATCATGGCGCAGATAAGGGAAGCTTCCTCGGCACAAAGCTCAAGGATGGCGACCGCGTTGTTATGATTGAAGATGTAACTACATCCGGCAAGTCAATGGAAGAGACGGTACCAAAGGTAAAGGGCGCTGCAGATGTTACGATCGTTGGTTTGATGGTTTCATTGAATCGAATGGAAGTCGGTCTTGGCGGAGAGAAGAGTGCCTTAGAGGAAATTCAGGATACATATGGTTTTCCTGCCAATGCCATCGTATCAATGGCAGAGGTAATTGAACATTTGTACAATCGTCCGTGTAACGGAAAGATTATTATTGATGACAGCCTGAAGGCTGCTATCGACAATTATTATGCACAATATGGCGCAAAATAAGGAGGTATTTATTAATGGAAAAGTTATATCAAAAAATGAATCAGGTTGGTGTAAGTAGTCTTGTGTTTGGTATCATTACAATTGTGTTTGGTATTGGTTTAGGCATTGTTATGATAGTAAATGGTGCACGTTTATTAGGTGGTAAGAGAGAGATTACCTTTTAGGTGAGGTTATGCAGGATTATATAATAACGTATTCGAAACGACGTTTTTATCCTTTGAATCCAAAGCTTGAGGATATTTGTGTTGAGGATATAGCGCATGCGCTTTCTATGCTGTGCCGCGCCAATGGTCACTATGACAGCTTTTATTCTGTTGCTGCGCATAGTCTGAACTGCTATGAGGAAGCCCGTTCAAGACGTGAGTCATCGAGGGTTTGTATGGCTTGTCTTTTGCATGATGCTCAGGAAGCCTATCTTTCGGATGTGACAAGGCCGGTTAAGCAGCATTTGCCGGAATACAGTGTGTATGAAGACCGCTTGCAGGAAGCGATTTATGAGAAGTTTCTCGGAGGACCATTGAACGAATATGAATCAAAGGTTGTCAAAGTAATTGATGATGCAATGCTTTATTATGAGTTTTATGAGTTTATGGCCGAAAAGCTTTTGGAGGAGCCACCCTATGTTGCGGCGACTCCGGATTTTTATCGCGGAACAATGCGACAGGTTGAGCAGGAATTTATAAATGTTTTCCGTTCAATCGATTTGGAAGATACTTCCCAACAGAAGAACACAATTAAATGGATTCATTAAAGGAGGATTATATGAACAAAAAAAGTATGATTATCGGAGCAATTGTTGTTGCTCTTGTAGCAGTTTCCAAACTGGGATTTGCACCGGAAAGTGGTGCAGGCGCGATAATATTAAACTTGATTTTTATCGTTGCCGGTTTTGTGATGCTTATTAAGGGAGCCGATATTTTTGTTGAAAATGCATCGAAAATCGCTATGAAGTTTAATATACCACAGATGGTCATCGGACTTACAATTGTTGCATTTGGAACATCGCTTCCGGAGGCGGCTGTTAGTATCAAAGCTGCATTATCAGGCAATGCCGGTATTACGGTTGGTAACGTTGTAGGCAGTAATATTATGAATGTGCTTTTGATTCTCGGTGTGTCATCGTGTGTTGCAGCATTAATTATCAAGAAAAACACACTTCGCATTGAAATCCCGTTTGTTATTCTTGTTTCCATATTGCTCTTAGGTCTTGGAGTGATGGGGGATAGCTTATCAAGAATGGATGGTGTTATCTTTGTACTGTTGCTTGCAATTTTCATGGTTTATTTGGTTTATTCTGCGAAGAATGGGCAAGCTGATGAAGATGAGGCAACTGTGCTCACAGAGAAAGATACAATGCTGAAGCTTTTGCTTTTTGTTGTTCTCGGTGCTGCAAGTATTGTAGTTGGCAGTGATGTAACTGTTGATGCAGCAAGCTTTGTTGCAGCAGAATTCGGTATGACACCACGCTTGATCGGACTTACAATTGTTGCATTCGGAACTTCGTTACCGGAGCTTGTGACGTCAGTAACAGCTGCCAAGAGAGGCAAAACAGATATTGCGATTGGTAATATCGTTGGAAGTAATATTTTCAATATTTTGTTTGTCGTTGGTGTATCTGCAATTATCACACCGATTGCATTTGAGAACGCATTTATTAAAGATACAATTGTTGCAATTGCAGCGGGTGTACTTTTGCTCATATGTGTTTTTCCGAAGAAAAAGCTTTCACGTGCAGGTGGTGTGACAATGCTTGCCTGTTATACGGCATATTTTGTGTATATTTTGTATACAAATTACGCATCATAATATAGAAAAACTCGCGTCTTTTATGTGGTTGATTTGTGACCTTGTGGTGGGAAGTTTTAACAGAAGGAATTGCTGATGTAGCAATTCTTTCTGTTTATAGGAAGGTGAAATAATATGGAAAATAAAGGAATCGGACTTGTTTTAGAAGGTGGCGGTATGCGAGGAATGTATACGGCAGCTGTTTTGGATGTTTTTTTGCAACAGGGCATTGATGTGCAGGGTGTCGTTGGAGTATCGGCCGGTGCTATTCATGGAACGAATTATATTTCAAAGCAGATTGGACGCGGTGTGCGTTACAATCTGAAATTTATTCATGATAAGAGATATATGAGCTTTCGCTCACTAATAAAAACAGGAGATTTGTTTAATAAAGAGTTTTGTTATGAGACAATACCAAATGAATTAAATCGGTTTGATTATGAGACATTTAAAAAACGTGCAAAAGAGATTCCGTTTTATGTGACTTGTACAGATGTTGAGACCGGAAAAGCGCAGTATATTCGTTGTATGGATTTAGCTGACGATATGGATTATTTGCGAGCATCTGCATCTTTGCCGCTTGTTTCAAAGATTGTGGAGAAAGACAATATGAAGCTTTTAGATGGAGGAACAGCAGACAGTATTCCAATCAGATTTATGAGAGAGCAAGGATATCAGAAGAATATTGTTGTTTTGACACGGCCGGAGGGCTATATTAAGAAACAGGACAAGGCAATCAGACTTTTAGCAATGGCTTTCAAAAAGTATCCTGAATATGTCGAAGCCTGCAGACACCGTTT
>CALYVE010000150.1 GCA_945492935.1 uncultured Lachnospiraceae bacterium | reverse complement strand
ATGGCTGGGCAGCGGATATATTAACAAAGGTCAAAATACGTTATATACACAGAAGTTTAACGTGACGAACAGTAGCAGTGGTTTGTATACACATCAGTACATGACAAATATACAAGCACCCGCAACAGAGTGTTTGTCTGTATATAATGCTTACAAAGCAAATGGGTTGCTTGACACGGCAATTGTTTTTGAAATCCCGGTATATTATGGTATTTCGGAAACGGCGACAACAAAGCCTGCGGATTCCGGTAATCCAAACAATTGGTTAAAGACAATTTCGGTTTCGGGTCAGGATATTACATCCGTTAATTATGCAACAGAATATACATATACATTCCAGGATTCAGTTAGCAGTGTTACTGTTGCAGCGACAACTGTTAATTCCAATGCTAAGATTTTTGGTACAGGTACCTATAATCTGAATCCGGGAACAAATTTATTATATATCGATGTTACGGCGCAAAATGGTGATGTTCGAAATTATGTAATTAAGTTGATTCGAGGGGATGCGAATGCCGGAACTGTTACACTAAACTCGCAGACGCAGACAGGTGTGGATACACCTATTAATCCGCCAACTGACAGTATACGGGGTGATGTAAATGGTGACGGAAACATTTCAGCACTTGATATTATCAAAATTCAACGAATTATCGTAGGGCTTGATATAAATGATGTCCGCGCTGATGTCAATGGCGATGGTCAGGTTACGGCACTTGATATTATTAAGATTCAAAGACATATTGTTGGGCTTGAGTCGTTATACTAACAAAAGGAATAGGGTGAACGTATGAAAAACAGACTTAAAAAGAAAATAGCATTAATTGTTGCACTCATGACGATGTTTGTATTTGGCTTGAATACAAACCCGTTGAAGCCAAAGGCAGCAGACGTGTCGGTAGTCATTTCGATTTCAGCATCCAGTGTGAAAGTGGGAGATACAGTATCGGTTACAGTATCGGTAAGTGGAAGTAGTTTATCGGCATATACAATGTATGTTGGTTATAATTCCGGTGTACTTCAGTACGTATCTTGCAGTGGAATGGGAAATGGCGGAGGTGGTTCTGTCACACTTTCAGGTACAGGTTCATCATCTTCTGCAACGATTACATTTAAAGCTATCTCAGCAGGTACAGCAGGGGTATCCACAAGTGGTTCTGAGTTTTATAGTTTGGAAGGTACAACATTATCTGTAGCACATGCCGGCGTAAACATTACGGTTACCGGTGGTTCACAAACACCTGCAACAACTGAAGAGAAGAAACCGGGCACAACAACCGAAGAGAAGAAACCGGGCACAACAACTGAAGAGAAGACTTCGGAAGAGGAAAAGTCAGACAACAGCAATCTTATCGCAATTGGAGTTGAGCCGGGGGAACTTGATAAAGAGTTTCGATATGACATTACAGAATATACAGTCAATGTAAGCAGAGATACAAAAAGCATTAAGGTTACACCGGAAAAGGAGGATTCAACTGCAAAATATACAATCGAAGGTGCAGATGAATTAAAGCCGGGTGTAAATGAAGTAAAGATTACCGTAGTAGCCGAGAATGGTTATACAAAGATATATACATTACAGGTTATTGTAGGAGAGCTTTTAGATGATGCCGTAATTGAAATCGACGGAAAGCAGTTTGTATTTGCATCGGATGGTGCCGGACTTGCCGTACCGGAGAATTTTTCACCAATATCGATCGAATATAAGGATTGGGAAGTACCTGCATATCAGTCACCGAACAAATTGCTTACGATTGTTTGTCTGCAGGAAAAACTTTCGAAGACAGAGGATGACTCGAAAGAGGATGCTGATAGTGAGGAAACTACAGAGCAAGCAACAGAAGAAACGACCGATGCTTCGGATGAGGAGTCTGCGGTAGAGGACATTACAGAAGTCAAAGCAGCCTGGTATATTTACGAATCTGTTGATGAATCATTTACACCATATGAGGAGCTTGCATCAAACAACAATCGTTTTGTAATTCGTACGATACCTGAAAATAAATCAATTCCGGAAGGGTATGCGGAAGTAGAAATTACGATTCAAAATAAAAAGGTTACAGCCTACCATTCGGCATATGCGACAGATACACACATGTATTTAGTCTATGCAATGAATATAAACGGTTTAGAAGGCTTTTATCTTTATGACGATTTGGAACAGTCTTTTTTGCGATATGCACCGGATAGTTTGCCGGAACCGGAGGTTTCAACCGTTTCCGACACACCGGCACCTGTAGTTGTCGAGAAAAAGGATGAAGGTTTCTTTACGAAGCAAGTACTTGCAATTTTAATGTTTGTTTGTCTGGGCGGTATGATTCTGTTTGCAGTACTCATGATTGTTCAGATTGTCAGAAAACGTCAGTTAAAGGATGAGCTTGATCTTGCGGAGAGTATGGTTGAGCAGCTTGTATCCGTAAACGGAGCCGACAAGGTGGGAGCAGTGAAGCCTGTGCTTGATGACAATGCTGCACAAAAGGAAACCGAAGCGGTTGAAGAAGAGCAGAGCGTAGAGGAAGAAACTGCAAAAGAAATAACGGCAGAACAAAAGGTCGTTGTTGATAAGGCAAATGAAATGGCGGCAGCTATTCTTGGAACGAAAACTGAGAGTCAAGCTGTTACACAGAAAGAACAAACGGAGAGCAAAGCATCTAAACAGAAAGAAGAGACGGAGACAGTCGCACTATCTAATGAAGCAGATGCATTAACAGCAACTGAAAAAGGTGAGACAGAAGAATTTCAAATAGATTTTGTTCCTGAAATTTCGCTGGAGGACTATGCAGAAACCTCGAAGCACATTCAGGAAAAAATAAACGATCAGTATGATGCACGGCTAGACAGCGCATTTGCACCGGATGAGGACTCTCATATTTGACGGAAAGCTCATAAAATGGTATGATAAGCGTTACGAATAGATTTATATTTCCTTCAAGGAGGCATACATGGAAGGCGAAGTTATTTCAAGAAATTTTATTGAACAGGAAATTGACAAGGATTTAAAGGAAGGAAGATACACAAAGGTTGTTACACGTTTCCCTCCGGAGCCAAACGGCTATTTGCATATTGGACATGCAAAATCTATTTTGCTGAATTACGGTCTTGCAAAGCAATATGGCGGACAATTTAATTTCCGTTTTGATGATACAAACCCGACAAAGGAGAAAACGGAGTTCGTACAATCTATCATTGATGATATTAAGTGGCTTGGTGCCGATTTCCGTGATGAAGTATTTTTTGCTTCAGACTATTTTGATGCAATGTATGAGGCAGCCATCAAATTGATCAAAAAAGGCAAGGCTTACGTTTGTGATTTGACTGCTGACGAGATTCGAGAGTATAGAGGAACATTGACAGAGCCCGGTAAAGAGAGCCCGTATCGTAACCGAAGCATCGAGGAAAACTTATCTTTATTTGAGGCTATGAAGAACGGTGAATTTGCGGATGGAAGCAAGGTTCTTCGTGCAAAGATTGATATGGCAAGTCCGAATATGAATATGAGAGATCCTGTTATTTATCGTATTGCACGTATGACACATCACAACACCGGTGATAAGTGGTGCATTTACCCGATGTATGACTTTGCACATCCGATTGAGGATGCCATTGAAGGAATCACACATTCCATTTGTACATTGGAATTTGAGGATCACAGACCTCTTTATGAGTGGGTTGTAACGGAGCTTGAATATACAAATCCTCCGAGACAGATTGAATTTGCGAAGCTTTACCTTACAAATGTTGTAACAGGTAAGCGATACATCAAAAAGCTTGTGGAGGATGGTATTGTAGACGGCTGGGATGATCCAAGACTCGTTTCGCTTTCTGCACTTCGCAGAAGAGGTTTTACTCCGGAATCCATTAAGATGTTTATGGAGCTTGTCGGTATTTCAAAATCAAACAGTTCTGTAGATTATGCGATGCTTGAGTATTGTATCCGTGAAGACCTCAAGCTTAAGGTACCGCGTATGATGGCTGTACTTGACCCGATTAAGCTTGTAATTGACAACTATCCGGAAGGACAGGTTGAATATTTTGATATCGACAACAATCAGGAAAATGAAGCGGCCGGCAAACGTAAGGTTGCATTTAGCCGTGAGTTATATATTGAACGTGAAGACTTTATGGAGGAGCCACCAAAAAAATATTTCCGTTTATTCCCGGGAAATGAGGTACGATTAAAGGGTGCATATTTCGTTCGTTGTGTTGACTACAAGAAGGACGAAGCCGGTAATATTACAGAAATTCATTGCACATATGATCCTGAGACAAAGAGTGGTTCCGGCTTTGAAGGTCGTAAGGTTAAGGGTACAATTCATTGGGTTTCTGCAGAAAGTGCAGTTGATGCAGAGGTGCGTCTGTACGAGAATATTGTTGACGAAGAGAAGGGTAAGTTAAATGAGGATGGTACATTAAACTATAATCCAAATTCGCTTACTGTTTTGAAAAATTGTAAGCTGGAGGCTGCACTTAGCAATGCGAAACCTGCAGATTCATTCCAGTTCTTAAGACACGGATATTTCTGTGTGGATTCAAAGGATTCAACGGATGACAGATTGGTATTTAACCGTATTGTTTCATTAAAGAGCTCATATAAACCAAACTAGGGGGAACGTTGCATGGGTCTTTTTTCCGGATTTGAAAAATTAGGACTAGGGAATTTCGAAAATGCAGAGATTATCGAGAAAAACGTTGTGAAATCAGATGCTCAACAGGCGGTTGTTGTAAAAACACCCGAAGAAAAGGAACGCGAGGCCATTTTTGACAAGCATTATACATGCCCGGTTTGCGATTTGTCATTTTCTTCAAAGATGATTCGCACCGGTAAGATTAAGCTTGCCGGTAAAGATACAGATTTACGACCGTTTTATGAGGATGTTGATCCGCACAAGTACGATGTTGTCTGTTGTGATAAATGCGGTTATTCAGCGCTTACAAGGTATTATGGCAAATTATCTATGCGTCAAATAAAGGAAATTCATGACAAAATAGGTGTTACCTTCAAAGGTCTTAATACAGACAAGGAATTATATAGTTATGATGATGCGATTGTCCGTTATAAGCTTGCGCTTGTTAATTGTATCGTGAAAGGTGCAAAAAACGGTGAG
>CALYVE010000149.1 GCA_945492935.1 uncultured Lachnospiraceae bacterium | reverse complement strand
TGCTGCTCGCAGGTTGCTCAAAGAAAAAGAGTCCGGTTGATGTTTATGAGAACACGGAAGAGTTTTCGACAGACCATGAGCTTCGGACGGTCGCAGCAGTAGTAACCGGGATTGACTTACAACACAATATTATAAGTTTTATCGAGTGTACATCAGGTGTGCAGACGAATCTGATGTACCATGGCGGCGTTTCCGTGCGCAATCGATATGGTGAAGAAATTGGAATCAATAAGATTGAACTTGGATCGGTTGTTGATGTTGAGTATTATACGGATACGGCGAAGCTGCTTTCCATACAGATTAGCGATACTGTTACGACGCTTACCGGTGTTACGAAGTTTGTTGCGGATGTCGAGTCCGGTAAGGCGACTTACAAGGGGACAAGCTGTGACATGTCAAAGTCGGTTGTTGCATTTGACGGTGACAAGCAGATTGATATAACCGAGATTCATACAGAAGATCAGGTGACACTTTTTATTTTCGGAGGCAAACTCGTAGCTGCATCGATAGAGGTTGGACATGGATATGTTCGGTTATCCGGTCAGGATAGTTATATAGGCGGTCTTGTCGAGATAGGTTATGATGTGATTGTACCGGTTACGGACGATATGCTTCTTGCTGTTCGCGAGGGTGAGTATACCCTTCGGATTTCGAACAATGGATATAGCGACAGCAAAGAGATTAAGGTTGTCCGGGACAAGGAAACAAAGGTTGATTTGACAGATATAGCCATTCCAACCGGAACCATCGGTTTTACGGTGACACCGGAGGATGCCACGATTAAGGTTGGAAAAAAACAAATCTCAGGTTTTGTATACTCGAATTTGTACGGAACGTACACCTTTACGGTTGAGGCAGAGGGATATAAGACGTTTCGGGGAAGCTTCAAGATAGACAAGCCATCCAAGAATCTGACAATTGAGCTTGTAAAGCTTGAAGAGGAGCCGACGACTGAGGCAACAACCGAAACGACAACCGAGGCAACGACGGAAGGAACAACAAGCGAAACAGAGTCGACCACCGAGGCGGAAAGCACAGGACAGTCGAGCACTTCGACAGAACGTGAGGTTTCGGAAGGACACACAATTACGATTAAGGAGCCTGCAGGGGTTGGTGTCTATTTTGACGGTGATTACGTCGGAACAGCACCTGTATCCGTTCCAAAGACTTTAGGAACGCATACGATTACACTTTATCAGTCAGGCTATTTAATAAAGAGTTACACAATTACAGCAGTAGAAAATGGCGAGAACGATGAGTATAGCTATCCGGCGCTCACTTCGTTCCTTGACCTAATTGAATAAAAGGAGGCGCAACATGGATTACAAAAAGATGTATGAGGAATGGTTGAATGATCCGTTTTTTGATGAGGCTACAAAGAAAGAATTAGAGGCTATCAAAGACGATGAGAAGGAAATCGAAGAACGTTTTTATGCAGAGCTTGAGTTTGGTACAGCAGGCTTAAGAGGTGTAATTGGTGCCGGTATTAACCGAATGAATAATTACATTGTTGCGAAGGCAACACAAGGTCTTGCAAATTATATAATTAAGAGTAAAAAACAGTCTCAGGGCGTAGTAATCGCTTATGATTCCAGAAGATGCTCATCGGAGTTTGCTGATGTCGCTGCGCTTTGCCTGGCAGCAAACGGAATTAAGGCTTATGTTTTTGAGTCTCTTCGCCCGACACCGGAGCTTTCCTTCGCTGTTCGCTACCTTGGCTGTGTAGCCGGTATTAACATTACGGCCAGTCACAACCCACCGGAATACAACGGCTACAAAGTATACTGGGAGGACGGCGCACAGATTACACCACCTCATGACAAGGGAATCATGGATGAGGTTAAGGCAATTAGTGTTCAGGATGCAAAGCAAATGCCAAAGCAGGAAGCTGTGCATGAGAAGTTATATGAGCTTGTCGGCAAGGAAATTGATGATGCGTACATGGCTGAGCTCCGTAAGTTAGTGCTTCATCAGGAATGTATCGATAAATATGGTAAGGATATCAAGATTGTTTACACACCGTTACATGGTACAGGTAATATCCCTGCCCGCAGAATTCTTCGTGAACTCGGCTTTGAGAATGTATATGTCGTTCCGGAGCAAGAGCTTCCGGATGGAGAGTTTCCGACTGTCAGCTATCCGAATCCGGAGGCGGCAGAAGCCTTTGAGCTTGCCCTTGCACTTGCGAAGGAGCATGATGCGGATCTTGTTCTCGCAACGGATCCGGATGCAGATCGTCTGGGCGTGTATGTTAAGGACAAGCAGGGTGAATATCATTGCCTTACAGGTAATATGTCAGGAAGCTTGCTTGCAGAATACGAGATTAGCCAGATGAAGGCTATTAAGGGTCTTCCGGAGGATGGTGCATTAATCAAGTCTATCGTTACAACAAATCTTGTAAATGAGATGGCAAATGCATATAACATTGAGTTAATCGAAGTTTTGACAGGCTTCAAATTCATCGGACAGAAGATACTTGAATTTGAGACTACAGGCAAGGGTACATACCTCTTTGGTTTCGAGGAGAGTTATGGCTGCCTGATTGGAACACATGCAAGAGACAAGGATGCTATCGTTGCGACTATGGCTCTTTGCGAGGCAGCAGCATATTACAAGTCTTTGGATATGACATTGTGGGATGCAATGTTAGATGTATATGAGAAGTATGGATATCATCTTGAGAAGATAGAGACGCTTACACTTAAGGGAATCGAAGGTCTTGAGAAGATTAAGAGCATGATGGATACAATGAAGAACAACACTCCAAGTGAGATTGGCGGTCTCAAGGTATTGGTTGCAAAGAACTTCTCAGACGATACGGCAAAGGATATGGTTACAGGTAATGTAACACCAATTGGTCTTCCAAAGTCGAATGTTGTTTATTATGAATTAGAGGGTGGTGCATGGCTTTGCGTAAGACCTTCCGGTACAGAGCCAAAGATTAAGTTCTACTATGGCGTCATCGGTAAGGATCTTGCAGATGCGGAAGCAAAATCAGCAGAGTTTGGCAAGGCGGTTATCAAAATGACAGAGAGCATGTAACGGAATCCTGTATAGAAATAAATATAGCCCGTCGGAACGATTCGTTTCGACGGGCTATATTTGTTTATCCGGGCATGTAGCGCAGGAACCTGCCGGTATTGAGTTTCGGAACGCCTTTTGATGCCGGCTTACCGGCTATGCCTGTGAAGAAAAACCAGCATGAGCTTGCGTACGAGTAGACAGAGCGTTATGGTCACGAGAGTTAGCGCTGTGATGATGATCGGCGTCTTGCGAAGAAATTCCATTGTTTTATTTGTCAGATTCGTAAGACTGTAAACAAGTGCCCGATAGACCGGACCATGGAGACAGAGAATAAGAAGTGCAGACTGTCCGCAGAATTCCAGAATTCTACTATGTGAAATAGCGATAGAGAGTGCAACGACGAAAGCGCAGCCGACAATGGATACGATGAACCATT
Organism: uncultured Lachnospiraceae bacterium; assembly: GCA_945492935.1. GTDB lineage: Bacteria > Bacillota > Clostridia > Lachnospirales > Lachnospiraceae > Coprococcus_C. The sequence goes on along the minus strand of CALYVE010000149.1, from coordinate 1,689 downwards.
GATAATGGATAACGTTGTAGGACAGCTTGCTGCTTAGTATGATGCTTGCTATCAGCAATGGAATTGTACACAGAAAAGCGAGAATGCGCATTTTTGCCGAACCGTATTTATGGGCGGAAGTAGCTGTCGCACGGGGTACGTCACAAGCAGAAACGGTTGGGAGTATTTTTGCGCATATTTCTCCAAGGCAGACAAAAATGATATATTTTGGAATACGGTCAATGCCCCAAGGAAGAACCTTTAACAAATCAAGAGAATAGACAACGCAAAGACCGACGCAAAAAACAAAGGAAAGCAACTGTTTCATACTTGTAGATGACTTCTTTATTACAATTGAAACCACTTTGCGAAATAGATTATAGAGGACAAGTGTTAAGAAAAAACATGGCAGAAACCAGAGGGGGATGTTAAAATCCAAAGCCTCTTCATTCCCGATCAGGAGACCTTTTGCCGCTTCTGCAAAAGATAAATCAGAAGGCTTGTAATGGCGCTCGGCAAACTGCCAATACAAGAGCGTGATAACACCGTAAAAAACATAAGGAATTAAGAGAGTGAGTGCACGATGCAAAATGTCTTTTCGGATATCCCGTTCTTTGTAAACGACACCCGCAGCAAAGAAAAAGAGTGGCATATGGAAGGAGTAAATCCAGGTATAGACAGGAATTACATAATTGATGTGACCATATACCATCAATAAAATACCGATACCACGCAAAATATCCAACCAGCTAATTCGATTACCCGGTTGGATATTGGTTGCATGCTCTGTATCAAATTTGCGTGTGACTACATTGTTATTCATAAAAATGCCCGATCTTCCTACGCACAATTATGAAAGGCGTTCTTTCATATATTTGAAATCTTCTTTGTATTGTTCGTCAATTGTCTCACCGGCAATGATACATTCAGAAAACATGTATCTTGTATCAGCGAACATGTGTGGAACGAAGTTTTTACCGAAGTCATATTTGCCAACAAAGTTTGTAGCGTAGTACATATGATTCATATCTGCGACCTTGGAAGTGCTGAAGCTATCCGGCATGCGAAAGCCATCCGGAATACGGCACTCTGAAAACATATACTCCATATGCTCGACGTTGCTTGTATCGAATTTTTCGTCAAAGGTAAAGCTGTCAGGCATTACACTCTGATAGAACATATAGCGCATTTCTTTACAGTCGCATGTGTTAAAATGACGTCCGAGAGTAAAGCCCTGCGGCATAATACAACCGGCAAACATAAGGTTCATATCAACAACATGTCTTGTGTTGAATAGACTGCCAAACACAATGTTGTTTGGCAGCGTACACCATGAAAACATACCATGACAGCTGCTTGCGTTAATTGGAAGCTCAACACGTGTGCCGTTGTAGCCATTGTCTATGAAACGTAAAATCTTCTTACCGCTCGTTGCGCGGTCATGCTTAAAATGCATAGGATTATACAAAACCCAATGCTGCTCGCCTGTTGTCTCTTTGAACCATTCATAGTCAGGCAAACCGATCTTTCGCTGGAATGTAATACGTTCCAGTTCATCGTCTATATCAAAAAAATGTGAAGCGCCTTCGTAGATAACATGTGCCTTGCCGGCGGAAATCATGCATTCGATTTCTTCCGGAGAAGCCATACGGGGACGCGGTGGTGTTGAACCACTTAATTTCAGCTTTAAAATATAAATCCCCCCTAATC
>CALYVE010000148.1 GCA_945492935.1 uncultured Lachnospiraceae bacterium | reverse complement strand
ACCGTTTTGTGACAAATGCTGTCTGTCACGCAAAACTATATTTCCGACATCACCAACGCCAAGACCATCTACCAAAATACCTTGTGCCGGCACCCTGCCCGTGACTTCAAAAACATCCTCGGATAATTCCAAAACATCACCGGTCTGTAAAATCTTGACATTTTCCTTATCAACACCCATCAAAACAGCAAGCTCAGCGTGACGTTTTAAGTGTCTGTATTCACCATGAACCGGTATAGCATATTTTGGTTTTGTAAGTGCGTACATGAGTTTTAATTCTTCCTGACAGGCATGTCCGGAAACATGTGTATCCTGAAAAATTACATGTGCGCCCTTTCGTTCAAGCTCATTAATAATCTTAAATACAGCCTTTTCATTTCCCGGAATCGGATGGGAAGAAAAAATCACAACGTCACCCGGTTTAATCGCAATTTTGTTATGAATGTTAGCAGCAATTCTTGACAACGCTGCCATATTCTCTCCCTGACTTCCGGTTGTAATAAGAACAATTTGTTCATCCGGATAATCGTTGATTCGCTCAATTTCAATTAAGGTATTATCAGGAATGTTAATATATCCAAGCTCCGTTGCTGTCTGGATAATATTTACCATGCTACGTCCCTCGACGATAACCTTACGGCCATATTTACAGGCAGAGTTAATAATTTGCTGCACACGGTCAACATTGGATGCAAAGGTTGCTATAATAATTCTATGCTCCTTATTATCATCAAAAAGACTATCAAATGTCTTTCCAACCGTCTTCTCTGACTGTGTATAGCCCGGACGCTCAACATTCGTCGAATCTGCCATCAGTGCAAGAACACCCTTTTTGCCAAGTTCACCGAATCTAGGCAAATCAATCATTTCGCCAAATACCGGTGTATAATCCACCTTAAAGTCACCGGTGTGAATAATAATACCGGCCGGTGTGTAAATTGCAAGTGCTGCTGCATCCACGATGGAATGGTTTGTACGAATAAATTCAATACGGAAACAGCCAAGATTAATAATCTGTCCGTGTGTCACAATCTTTCGACGAACATTATTTATCATGTTATGCTCCGTCAGCTTGTGATCAATCAGCCCCATTGTAAGCTTTGTTGCATAAATAGGCATATTTATTTCATTTTCTACATAAGGAATCGCGCCAATATGATCTTCATGTCCGTGCGTTACGACAAGACCTTTCACTTTATCAGCGTTCTCTTTCAGATAGGTCACATCCGGGATTACAAGGTCAATACCAAGCATTTCGTCTTCGGGAAACGCAAGACCACAATCTATCACGATTATGCTATCTTCATACTCTATTGCAGTGATATTCATTCCAATCTGTTCAAGTCCGCCCAATGGAATGATTTTCACCGGACTATTTGTTTTGTTGTTCAAAACTATACCTCCAAATCAATATCTTCCAATAATTCATTGAAAATAGAAACTACCGAACGTATTTCATTTTCATCTTCCGGAATCTCGTAAGAAGCGAAATCTTCTTCACTTGATTTTATCTCCTTAAGTATAAGAAAATCTCCCTCATCACTATCCACGTCATCTGTTACTAAAATATAATTGATACCTGCAAGCATTGTCTGCTCAAGTACATATAATTCTTCTTTGCCGTCTTCTGTTTCAAACACAATCTTTGCGTTATTTTCCATGACTAACTGTTCCTCTCTTTTGCCATATTCCTGGCATCCAAATAGTTTTGTAAAATAATGGCTGCGGCCATCTTATCAATATATGTCTTGCGGGCACTTAATGCAACTCCTGTTTCTTCCAGTATACGGTTCGCACTTACCGTGGAAAGTCTCTCATCCATAAGCACAACAGATAGGCCCGTTCTCCGTTCCAGGTCAGACTGAAACAGCTTCGTGGCCTCTGCACGTTCACCTTCTGTATTGTTCATGTTCTTTGGATATCCAAGGACAATCTTACCGACATTTTCCTTGACAATGATCTCTTCAATGCGCGCAAAAGTCTGACGCAATTTTGTAGCATGCTTTCGTTCAATCGTCTCGTATGGCTGCGCAATTAACTCTGTTTCATCACTTAATGCAACCCCAACTGTTTTTGTCCCATAATCCAATCCAAGTATTCTCACAGCTTACCTCCAACAACAAGGCTATTTCAGTCTTGTATCGATGTAATTTTCAAGAAGCACCTCAATGATTTCGTCACGCTCTGCCTTCATGATTAAGCTTCTTGCATTCTTATAGCTTGTAATATACGTAGGATCTCCACTCATAACATATCCAACGATCTGACTTACCGGATTATAGCCCTTCTCAGAAAGAGCCTCATACACCTGTGCCAATATATCCGGTACTTCAATCATTGTCTCACGAATGATTCCAATGTCCTGTGTATTTTGGTTATTCATATCATCACGTCCTTTAAAACATATATCGTACATTTTAATATATTTGCGGCCAAATAGCAACTTTTATTTCAACATGCTGAAAAAGTCATACTGGTTTGTCTCCGGAATATCGCCCAGAATACCAAGCGATTCCATCTCATCCAATATTGTTTTTGATACCTTTCCTCTGGAACGAATATCCTCCTTGGAAGTGAAAGGACCCTGCTTTGCCGCTTCCTGAAGCTGCTTTGCCGCACTCTCACCAAGTCCTCCGATGGAAGCGAAGCTCGGAAGAATTTTTCCATCGACAATCTGGAATCTTGTAGCGTCAGAACGATATAAATCGATTGGTAAAAACTCTATTCCACGCGCGTACATTTCTTGAACGATCTTCATATCCCGAAGTGTATTCTTATCGGTTGCCGAAAGCTTATCCTTATCTGTTTTCTGGAGTTCACGCATATTCTCCTCCAAGGCTTCCTTTCCCTGACACATAAGCTTGTAGTCAAATGCAGTTGCACGGATGCTGAAAAATGCCGTGTAATATGCCAACGGATAATAGATTTTAAAGTATGCAATTCGCCAACCCATCATAACGTATGCTACCGCATGTGCCTTCGGGAACATATACTTGATTTTTTCACATGACCAGATATACCAGTCCGGAACATTGTGCGCTTTCATATCCTGTTTCCATTCTTCCCATTTGTCGCATTTACCTTTCGCAACATTCCCTTTTCGAACATTCTCCATTATTTTGAAGGCTGTTCCCGGCTCAAGTCCTCTGTAAATCAGATATGTCATAATGTCATCACGTGTACAAATGGCAGAAGAAAGCTCACACTTTCCTTCCTGAATCAATGTCTGTGCATTTCCAAGCCATACATCTGTACCGTGTGACAAACCTGCAATACGAGCCAGATCCGAAAATGACTTAGGTCCGGCATCTATTAACATTTGCATGGCAAATTCAGTTCCAAACTCCGGAATTCCAAGTGTGCCAAGTCTTGTTCCGCCGATATCCTTTGGCTCAATACCAAGTGCCTCTGTATTATGGAATAACGACATAACCTTTGCATCATCGAGCGGAATCGTTTTTGCATCCACACCTGTCAAATCCTCCAGTCGACGAATCATCGTAGGATCATCATGACCGAGAATATCAAGCTTCAACAGGTTATGGTCAATGGAATGGTATTCAAAATGTGTCGTAATAACATCTGTTGACATATCATTCGCAGGCTTCTGGATTGGCGTAAAGGAATAAATCTCCTCATGCTTCGGAAGCACAATCATACCGCCCGGATGCTGTCCTGATGTTCGCTTTACGCCTGTACAACCGGCTGCAATACGTTCCATCTCACAACGACGTTTTTCAATCCCACGCTCCTTAAAATAATTATATACATACCCAAATGCTGTCTTATCTGCCAGTGTACCAATGGTTCCGGCACGAAAGGCCTTTCCCTTTCCAAACAATTCTTCCGTATATGCATGTGCACGCGGCTGATACTCGCCTGAGAAGTTCAAGTCGATATCCGGTTCCTTATCTCCATTAAATCCAAGGAAGGTTTCAAACGGAATATCATGCCCTTCTTTATTCAGCATGGTACCGCATTTCGGACATTCACGGTCCGGCATGTCACAGCCTGACTGTCCTTCATACTGCTTTACAAAATCAGAATCAAAATCCGTAAAATAGCAGTGCGGACAAATATAATGCGCCGGCAAAGGATTAACCTCTGTAATTCCGGCCATCGTTGCGACAAACGAGGAACCTACGGAACCTCTTGAACCAACAAGATAACCATCATCATTCGATTTCCACACAAGTTTCTGCGCGATAATATACATAACTGCAAATCCATTTGAAATAATGGAGTTTAATTCCTTTTTCAGACGTTTCTCAACGATATCAGGAAGATTTGGACCATAAATCTGATGCGCCTTATCATAACAAATGTTTGTTAATGTCTCATCCGATTTCTCGATAATCGGCGGCTGTTTGTCAGGGCGAACCGGCGAAATCTTTTCAATCATATCCGCAATCAGATTTGTATTCGTAATGACAACCTCTTTTGCCACATCGCTTCCCAGATACTGGAATTCAGCCAGCATTTCATCGGTTGTACGGAAATAAATCGGCGGCTGTCTGTCTGCATCCGCAAAGCCTTTTCCCGCCATAATAATCCGTCTGTATATTTCATCCTCCGGATCAATAAAATGCACATCACAAGTCGCTACAACCGGCTTTTTAAACTGTCTTCCGAGTTCAACAATTCGACGGTTAACATCCTCCAAATCTTCAACGGAAGATACAGGAGCCTTGTCATCGTCTAGCAGGAACATATTATTGCCTGTTGGCTGTATTTCATAATAATCATAGAAATTTGCAAGGCGTGTAATCTCATCTTCGCTTTCCTGGTACAGCATGGCTTTATATAATTCCCCGGCCTCACAGGCAGAACCGATAATAAGTCCTTCACGATACTTGTTTATCAGACTCTTTGGTATCCGTGGTCTGCGGTTAAAATATGTAATGTGCGATTCGGAAATCAGACGGTACAAATTGACACGACCGATTTCATTTTTTACAAGAATAATGCCATGGTAGGCTTTTGCTTTCTTGATTGCTTCCGGCGAATCTGAGCCCATAACATTAAGCTTTGCAATCGTATTAATGCCCTTGTCACGAATCATCGTAAGCATCTTTAGGAATATTTCAGCCGTTGCATACGCACCATGACAGGCACGGGGGTGATTTTCATGCGAAACATTAAAATGCTTA
>CALYVE010000147.1 GCA_945492935.1 uncultured Lachnospiraceae bacterium | reverse complement strand
GAACACGAGGCTTTTGACACCTGAATCTTATTAAGAAAAAAATCAGAAAGAATTTAGAAGGAATTGCTTCAGCAGCAATTCTTTTGATTGCACTGCCGCAAGGAGCACGCACCAACAAAGCCTTGGTAGACAAAAAAGACAACATCTCAATTATGAAATGTTGTCTTATAAGCTGATAACGGGAATCGAACCCGTGACCTCAACACTACCAATGTTGCGCACTACCGACTGTGCTATATCAGCTTGTATAAAAAGCACAAGTATGATAATACTTGATTCCGGCTAATGTGTCAAGTAAAAACTACCTTGCCGAAGCATTCAGCTTTGTACGAATTCGTTGCAAAGCATTATTAATTGATTTTTCTGTTTTTCCCAGCTCTCCGGCAATTTCCGCATATGACATACCGTCCAAAAAAAGATTTAACACGCAATTTTCATAGTCACTTAATGTTGCTTTTATTAAATCTTCCAATTGGAGACGTCGTTCCTTTGCTAACATGATATTCTCCGGATTTGCATTGGCCGGCTCCGCTTCGAAGTAATCTTCCGGATTTCCGTCCGCATCTTCATTTGCATAAATTGAAACATATTCATTTAGCGGGGTATGCTTTTGTCTTGTCGATGCCTTAATCGCAGTACGAATCTGCCTTCTTACGCAAATTGTAGCAAACGTGGCAAACTCAGCCCCACTGTCCTCTTTATAATCACGAATAGCCTTAAAAAGCCCTATCATGCCTTCTTGTGCAAGATCCTCCATTTCAGCCCCAATCAAATAGAGCGTACGTGTTTCCCTTTTCACAATACGACTATGTTTTTTTAGCAAATATTCCATTGCGTCGTCATCATGTACGCGAATTCTTTTCAAAATATCGCTATCTGTCATTGACTCATAATCCATGAACATTTCCCCACTAATGAATGTATTATTTTTTCATTCTCTGACGTACTACTTCATAGGCAAGTACCCCTGCTGCCACTGAAGCATTTAAGGAATCAATATCTCCCTTCATCGGGATGGAAACTACGTAATCGCAATTCTCTTTTACAAGTCTGCTTACACCGGAACCTTCATTGCCAATGACAAGTCCGATCGGTCCGGTCAGGTTGCAGTCATACATAAGATCGCCGCCCATATCTGCACAGGCAAACCACATGCCGCGCGCCTTTAATTCTTCAATCGTCTTAGCGATATTTGTAACCTTAGCAACAGGCGTATGCAACACAGCACCTGCGGATGCCTTGCCGACTGTAGCTGTAAGGCCTACTGCCCTGCGCTTTGGTATAATTACGCCATGGGCACCGCAAAGATTTGCCGTACGAATAATCGCTCCAAGATTGTGCGGATCCTCAATTTCATCCAGAATAAAAATAAACGGATCCTCTCCATGTGCTTCTGCCTTTTCGAAAATGTCATCAATCTCTGCATACGTATATGCAGCAAGGTTTGCAATCACTCCCTGATGCTTCTTTGCAAAAGACATCTGGTCAAGCTTATCCTTGCTTACGAAATTGATAATAACATCCTTTTTCTTTGCTTCTCTAATAATAGAGCTTATAACTCCGTCCCTCAGTCCTTCTTGAATATAGAGTTTATCAACAGTTGTGCCGGAGCGAAATGCCTCTAATACCGCATTTCTGCCTTCCACCGAATGCGCTGTTGTTTCATTTCCTTCCTGTTCGAATGTTTTTCCCATTCTCTTATTCCTTTCTACGAATGCTTGCTCGCCAGATAGCCCCGAATCATATCGTCAGTAAGTGCGTGCAAGCGTGCAATATCGCCCTTTAAATACAAATATCCATACACCGCCTCAAGTCCGGTTGCTTTGCGATACTCACCGGTCGTCGCATTCTTTGCCTTAGAATGTGACTTCACATTTCGACCGCGCTTAAATACATCCTGTTCATCCTCCGAAAAGGAATCAAACATACGGTCAACAAACTCTGCCTGGTACTTTGCTTTTACGATGTTTGTTACTTCCTTGTGGTACTTGTAGGTCTGCATATTTGTATGCATAACAAAATAGCTTTTGACAAGTAAATCCATTACACTGTCACCAAGATACGCAAGTGAAAGAGGTGAATAACCATAAGGATTTAATTCAGTTGAAGCTTCTCCTCGCAAGACCTCTACAAGATCCCTGCTTATGCTCTCTTCCATCTTACACCTTCTCTTGTATCTTCTAAAACAATGCCCTTATCCAATAACAAATTACGAATTTCGTCTGCTCTTGCGAAGTTTTTCTCCTTTCGGGCTGCCTGACGCTCTGCAATCAAGGCATCAATTTCGTCATCCAACAAGTCTTCCTTCTGCTCGACAATAATTCCTAAAACATCTGCAAGCATGGCAAGTTTATCTGCTACAGCCTTGGCATAGGACTTTGTAGCACCTTCTGTTGTCGTTGTATTTGCAAATTTTACAAGCTCGAATATTACGGAAATGGCATCCGCGGTATTTAAGTCATCATCCATTGCAGCTTCGAATTTTTCTACATAGCCATCCAACTGCTTGACAAACGAAGCCTCTTGGGCTGACATATCACCATCCGTACCATTTGCACAAAGTTCCTGCAGTTTTGCATAAGCAGTCTTAATACGCTCCAAGCCGTTCTTTGAGGATTCCACTAAATCTGCCGAGAAATTGAGCGGACTTCTGTAATGTGCGGAAAGCATAAAGAAACGAATGACCTGTAAATCATATTTCTCACCAATCTCACGAACAGTAAAGAAGTTTCCGAGCGACTTTGACATTTTTTCATTGTTAATCTTAAGGAAACCATTATGCATCCAGTATCTTGCAAACTCTGTTCCGTTTGCAGCCTCTGACTGCGCAATCTCATTTTCATGATGTGGGAAAATTAAATCTTCACCACCTGCATGAATGTCGATAATATCTCCGATGTACTTCTTTGACATAACCGAACACTCCAAATGCCAGCCCGGACGGCCTTCGCACCAAGGAGACTGCCAAAAAGGCTCGCCTTCCTTCTTTGGTTTCCAAAGAACGAAATCCAGTGGATCTTCCTTCTCATCCTCACCGGACACCAAAAGCTCACGATTACCGGCTCTTAAATCATCGATATTCTTCTTTGAAAGCTTGCCATAATCCCGGAACTTACGTGTACGGAAATATACAGTTCCATTGACAACATAAGCATAGTCCTTCGCAATAAGCTCAGCTACCATAGCAATCATGTCATCGATTTCTTCTGTCGCCTTCGGATGCGTCGTTGCCTCTCTGACATTGAGCGCTGCCATATCCTTCTTGCACTCTTCAATAAATCGTTCAGAGATTACCTTAGAATCTACATTCTCAGCATTCGCCTTCTGGATAATCTTATCATCTACATCCGTAAAGTTCGATACATAATTTACCTCAAGTCCCTTATATTCCAGATAACGGCGTAATGTATCAAATACAATCATCGGTCTTGCGTTTCCGATGTGGATATAATCATAAACAGTAGGACCACAAACATAAATTCCGACCTTGCCTTCGTTAATCGGTTTGAATTCCTGTTTGGTTCTTGTCATCGTATTAAAAATCTTCATGTGTTAATAGCCTCCTTCATGGCAAATCACTAAAATTAATTGTAGCTTGAAAATGAATTATCTGTCAATAAAAAGCTAATGTGCAAACTGCGAATTATAAAGATTTGTATAGAAACCATTCATTTGCATAAGCTCCTTGTGAGAACCCATTTCAATAATATTACCATCCTTCATAACAAGAATGATGTCTGCTTCCTTTATCGTTGATAGACGGTGTGCTACAATAAAGCTTGTCCGGCCTTCCATCATTCGGTTAAACGCCTTCTGAATACGGATTTCTGTACGCGTATCAATGGAAGATGTCGCCTCATCTAAAATGAGCATTGGCGGAAGCAAAAGCATAACTCTTGTAATACAAAGAAGCTGTTTCTGTCCCTGTGACAAATTACCTCCATCCTCTGTAATCACTGTATCATAGCCTTGCGGCAAACGCTTAATAAAGCTATGTGCATGTGCAAGCTTCGCTGCCTCAATGATTTCTTCATCTGTTGCATCCGGCTTACCAAATGCAATATTTTCTTTAATTGTACCATGGGAAAGCCAGGTCTCCTGCAATACCATACCATAGTTTGTACGAAGACTCGCTCTTGTCATATCACGTATGTCCGTTGCATCGACACAAATACTTCCCGCGTTCACATCATAGAAACGCATCAACAAATTAATCAGCGTACTCTTTCCGCAACCGGTTGGTCCAACAATGGCAACACGCATACCCGGTGTCACATGTAACGAAAGATCCTTAATAAGATTCTGTTCCGGAACGTAAGAAAAATCTACATTTTTGATATCAATTTCACCTGTCGCTTCTGATAACACAAAGGCATTTTCCTTCTCTGCAACCTGTGATTTTTCATCCAACAATTCAAACACACGTCCCGCACAGGCAATCGCATTTTGAAGTTCCGTAATAACATTTGATATTTCGTTAAATGGTTTTGTATACTGGTTTGCATAGCTGAGGAAGCATGTCAGACGTCCAACAGAAAGTCTGCCCTTTATTACCGACAGTGCGCCAATTAAGCCAACGGATGTATATACAAGACCATTGACAAATCGTGTACAGGGATTTGTGAGCGATGAATAAAACGTAGCTCTCATGCTATCCTTTTCAAGCTGATTATTAATTTCTTCAAATCTGTCCAATGCATCGTCCTCATATCCAAATGCCTGAACAATCTTCTGTTCACCAACCATTTCATCCACAAGTGCTGTAAGCTTGCCGCGAGATTGGGACTGATTCTTAAACAGGTTGTAGGTTCTCTTTGCAATAAAGGAAGCTACGAATAAAGATACCGGTGTAAGAACAACGACCACAATCGTAATCGGAAGATTGATTGATATCATAAACGCAAGCGTCCCGACAATGGTTGCTACACCTGAGAAAAGCTGCGTAAATCCCATCAATAATCCATCTGCAAACTGGTCAATATCTGCTACGATACGGCTTACTATATCACCATGCTGGTGAGAATCGATATAAGAAAGCGGCAAATCGGAAAGGCGGTTAAATGCTTCGATACGAATATCACGAACAACCGAATACGTTATATGGTTGTTTATAATATTCATAAGCCACTGGGCTACAACCGTAACTGCAATAACA
>CALYVE010000146.1 GCA_945492935.1 uncultured Lachnospiraceae bacterium | reverse complement strand
AACAAGAATCAAGGCAAACAGGATATACCCGTATCGAAAAATAATATTTACATAAGAGCTGTCCAAATAAAAGTAATTTTTTACCTTTTCAACCGAGCCTCCATTTCCTCTCATGTAAACATACTGTCCCCATGGTTGAATCGAATATTTCTCAAAAGCCTCATGTGTCAGATGAATTCTTCCTGTTGTCAGCTTATCAAAAAAACGCACGAGTCCGTTCGCTTGATTCATTCTGCCAAGCAAAAGAATAGCAGATGCACATAAAACCGGCATCATGTAAACGAAATATCGGATTTTAAACCGGTACTGATAGCAATTTGGTCGGACAATATTCGGCCACAGATTGAAGCGGATAATCCCTGTCAAAAGGGAGACACCGAGAATCGAAACCACTCCGCATTTTGCCTCACAGCATACCTGCAGGGTAATAGCAATCAATCCCATAACAAACAGTTCCGCCAAATGAATCCGCATTCCTCTAAGCACAATCCACACACAAATGATGAAGAAAATATGCGCCGCAAAATCTGTCGGATAAATAAAACCAAAGGACTCTCTGATATGTCCATATCTGTAATATACAAGGTTCGTAACCTTGCCCGTCTGGCTTTGAATAATCGTGAGAATCGTGATAGGAACGACAACCAGCAAATAGACACGAAGAATTTTTCTGTAATCAATTCGTGCTGCGCCAATCGACAGACATAAAAGCTCCAACAAGTAGTCATAATTATCGACCTGGTTATAGCATTTCACAAAGACAAATACCATAATCAAAACGGCTGCTACATACGTAAGCTTTGATTTCAGATTTGCCTTGCTGTTCAATAGGTCAACAAAAAAAATCACGCCAATAATCCACCACATTTTTTCCTGAATATCATAGTAGTAATTATCAGCCCAATGTATTTCATGCATGGTCGTACCTAAAAAACGATAATGCAAAAATACTGCAAACGTTATAAGATATACGATATCCGTTATGCACTTGACCAGGTTTGATCTTGAGTCGCTATTCATTACCTTCCCCTATCGATCCTTTGATTGGATCAAATACGTATTTTCTGCCATCACCAAAGTCAACATAAACAAAATCCAAATGATAACGCTGATCCTCGGGTGGAAACTTCATATAATCTCCATACATATCTGTAAGCATCTGTTCATAACATCTCGGAACCGGAACCATCATATCCTCGAATGGTTTCTCAATAAGCGGAAATACATCATCGTAATTGTACGTATATGGATCTGCACATGAAAAAGTACCGATTCGCTTACCTTGCTGACAGTTTTTTGCAAGCTTGTCAAATTTCTTTACAAAACGAACCCATGGCTTTTTGAAAACAAGGCGCATCCATTTGCCATATACACGTTGCAAAAGCACTTTGAGCTTGCCGACCGGGGAATCCGCTTTTTTTACATATTCATATTTTACAAGCTTATATTTTCTGCAATAACCATACAATACTTTGTTGTATATTTTCTTGCGTTTTTTTTCATCGTCCGGCACGCGTTCGAAAATAAATATATCACACATCATTGAGCTGGAAAACGCTTTTCCTGTTGTTGGATTCTTCCAACGCTCAACATCGATTCTGCTTTGCACAACCGTATTTTTCTGAAAAATTCTACCGAATACTTTATCCTGACGCAAATCATCATCATAACCGGAAAGAAAAAGGCAATCCTCTCCCCACTCTTCCTTCGGAACCTTGCAAAGCTTTTCGTAGTCCTCACGCATCATGCATACGTCCAGATCGTCGTCCCATGGAACAAACCCTTTGTGTCTGATTGTTCCAATCAAAGAACCATACGCTATCCAATATTGTATATGATATTTTTTACAGATTTCATCCAGCTTTTGGAGTGCACGATAATTCGCCTTCTGCACTTCGCGAATTAAGTCCAAGTCCTTAATCATCGTAAAGAATCCTCCCAACTATGCTTCACACATGTATGCTATCAAACGCTCATATGTCTGTTGTAAGCTCACTCTCGGCGTCCATCCGAGCGCACACATTTTGGAATTATCAAGATGCATCTTCGTTGTTGGCGCATAGCCGAGCTTATCGGCATCCTCCGGAATATCGAAAACAAGCTTGATCCTTCCGCCCGCAACCTTTGTTGCAACCATCTCGCCCATCTCGGCAATTGTCATATGACTCTCGACATTGGATACATTATATGCCTGCCCCTTCTCTCCGCGAAGCAGAAGAACAGCAATCGCACAAATGGCATCCATCGTATATACATAATTACCTTCGGATTCGCCTTTTGTATGCAGCACAATATCTGTGCCTGAAATTGCACTTTTGGCAAACTGGGCAAATACTCTGTTCTCGTTTTTCAGAATACCCGGGCCAAATGTCTGTGCAAGTCTCGCACTCATTACATTAACACCGTATTGTGTTGCATAAGCATTACACAGGCATTCACACATTCGCTTTCCTTCCGGATAGCAGCTTCTTGCTGCCGCAAGATCAATGTAACCAAGCTCATCCTCTTTGATTTTATGATCGGTTACGAACAATTGTCCGTATACTTCCATCGAAGACAGATAAACAACCGACTTCACTGCATGCTCCCTTGCAAATTCAAGAACATTGCGCGTTCCCAAAACAGAAATCATAATATTATCGACCGGATACGTAACCATATCCTTTGATATTGTAACGGCTGCCGCATGTACAATATAATCAATCGTCTCTTCTGTCTTGATGCTGTCCGTTGCCAAATCACAAACAACAAAAGAAAGCTTCTCATCATCCAAATAGTCAGCAAATATATCCTTTGCCTTATCCGGATTTCGAACAACGGCAACTACGATGCAATCCAGTCCAAGCTCGCGGTTCCCCTGCAACAAAGTCTTAACAAACAAAGAACCGACAAGACCGGTCGCTCCTGTCACAAGAAAGCGTTTCCCCTTAATTTCCTCAGCAGGGAAATCACCGTGCAGCAACGTATGAATATCTTTTTTTAATACTTCTGACATCTTTATTCCTCCAAACCATAAATCTGGGCATTTTCCTTTGCATCCAACAATGCACGCATCGTATAAAAATCATCCGGTGTCGTAATTTTGATATTTTCCATCGGACCGTCAATCAGCCATAGCTGCTTTCCGAAATATTGCATTAAGCTGCAGGAGTCAATGAAATCCTTACGACCTTCCGAAATCGCCTTGCGCTGTGCCTCGAGAATCTCCTCGAGCCAAAAGCTCTGCGGTGCTCTTGCAAGTCTGGTATTCGCGCGATTCGGCACATAATCTATACGATTTTGCGCCTCATCCTTCACCATAAGAACGGTTTCTTTTACCGGAACACTTGTTATTGCAGAACCATTTTCCTTTACGGAGGCAATGCTGTCACTTAAAAGCTTTGCATTGATTAGCGGACGAACACCGTCATGAATGAGTACAACCGACGGCTCCCCGTTTGCAACCTGCTCTGCCGCACAAAGTCCATTATAAATTGACATCTGGCCTGTCTCTCCGCCCGGTACAACTTTTTTTACCTTTGTAATATTGTACTTTGCAACAAGCTCCTTCATATAATCAAGCCATGTCTCCACACAGGAAATAACAATGGCATCAATCTCTTCGTGATTTTCAAAATGCTCCAACGTATGTATGATAATCGGCTTGCTGTGCATACTTAAAAACTGCTTTGGCAACGCCTTTTTACTATTCATACGGGAACCAACGCCTCCTGCAAAAATAACACCTATATTCATAATTTTCTACCCTTTCTTTGATCTCATACTGTAGAAATAACATGTTCTTTTATTTATTTTTGCCGGTTTTTATGTAGGAAACCGGACGAAATACCAAATCATACAGCTTTATTTTTTTGAGAATCCATGCCGCAACCATTGGCAGAATAACGGATAATATAAATATTAATAAAAGCCCCAAAAGACCATCTATATGAAGCTTGTCAAACACAGTAAGAAAACCGGTTGTAAAAAATACATGCAGGAGATAAATTTCCAGCGAATGCTCTCCTAAAAATTCCAAAAGGTTGCATTTTCGTCCTGCAAACCATTTTTCTAACCGGTAAGCAATCAAAGCAAGGCCTCCGCTGACCCCGAATGCAATTATAGATTTTACGATGTAATAAACAATCTTCGACTCGTAGTTTCCATACAAAACAATAAAAAGCGCAATGGCAACAACAAAGTAGACCCCTGCAAATACACTGCATTTCTCAATATAATCGACGATTATCTTTCCCATCAAAAAGAAAAACGCAAGAAACAAGACGCGATTAATTGCAAAAAATCCGTCGATATCAAACATCTTACTTACCGTCGAAAGCGCAAATAACAAAATCAGCAAAAAGCAGCTGTTAATCCTTCGAACCGCTTCAAAGCTAAACAGTAAATAAAAAAGAATCATTGTATATAAATACCAGTATGGACCAATCGGCCGAATCGGTATCAACAAAATATCACTGAGTCCGACATCCGACGAAACAAATGCGCTAAATCCGAATTTAAGCAGTCCATACAATAGACTAAACAGAAAATAAAGACATAGCAGGTTCATAATCTGTCGTCTAAGCTTCTCTGTCCTTATTCCATCCTCCCGGACATAGACCTTAAAAAATATATAGCCACTTACGAGCATGAAAAGCGGCATATGAAATACATAAATGAAGTCATACGCCCTTATGAGAACATCTTCTGCACTTGTATAAAGGCCTTTCCCCAGCACTCCGTCCAAGGTATGTCCCATAACAACGCATAAAATCGCAAAGCCTTTTAGAACATCAATCCATTTTTCTCTTTTCCCGGTTGTTGTTTCCATATTCATCCTTTACAAGCTAGAAGCTTCCCTCGTATTTTTTCTTGAAGAATTTTGCCTTAAGGAAGGATGTTCCCTTCTTCCACCAGTTAATTTTCTCCATATGAATGCACGGAAGCTCTTTAATATCCGATTTTTTGAGTTTTCCCTTCTCAAGCTGGCCATCTAACCACACATTAAAAATAATCTCACTTACTCTTCCGTAAAAACGTGCCTGAAATGCAGAAAGCTCCTGCATATCAATTTCATCCTCAAGCGCAAACAATATATTGAAAAGCCAGCTGCAATACTCATCCACAAGCTTCTTTTCCATAATCATCATGTTAAACATATAACCGGACCGTTGCTTTACAATCTTATCATA
>CALYVE010000145.1 GCA_945492935.1 uncultured Lachnospiraceae bacterium | reverse complement strand
ATCACCCTCCTGCAAAACCTCATCACCCTTTGCTTTTTTGTCATTTAATACTATATTTTTTTTACGAAGCATTTTGTATACAAAAGAAGCAGGTGCTGCATTTAAGTATTTCAAAACGTAATTATGGAGCTTTTGTCCTGCCTGTTGTTTTGTAACATTCAATGAAACCATGTGACCACCTACTTCATTTATACACATGTATCTAATACTTTTTGTGCAATATATTTGTCCATTCTTGCTGTCTGGTCCGTAGGTGCAGAAATCGATTTTATTTTTTTGATATAAGCATCTACAGAATCAAATATTACAACCGGATATGGCTCTTTTGCATCTTTTATACATGACTCAATCCATCTTTTATATTTTTTGCCCGTTACGGAACCTTTACTTTCAAATGCAAGCGCATAGATGCGTCCATTACGCACACAAATACTTTGGAAAAAAAGCATTCCTTCGTATTGCGATACAACAACATCATAATACAAAGAATCCTTCAGCGAAGCATTGTCATCCAATTTCGCTGTAAAATCATGATATTGTTTCTTATCAAATGGAACAAATTTTGAACATACAATCCAGGCAATCAAAAATTTAGCAAATGGCAAAGCAAGTAAAATAGCAAACACAATCATGACACGGCCTGTGTCTCCAAACATAATAATCGTGCCGAGAATGACAGCTGCTATCATACATGCCAAAATTAACGTAATCATGAGTTTTTGACGTCTGTACGCTGTCAAATATCCATATTCACCCTTTTGTTTTTTCAGTAACATAGAAGTCTCCTTATGACATCAGTCTCCAACCGGCTAAGTATTTATTTTTAATACTGCCGTTCGTTCGTTTTCCCCAACCAAGCGGATATCCGGCTACACAAACAAGAACATATCCATTTTCACCATCCACATCAATTGTCTCTCCTTTTAGGTACTTGATAACACGAATATCATCCGCTTCAAGATTCGCGACATTCGAATACTCGTCCATGGTAAGTGCCATAGCCAAAGCCTGACTTGGCTCAAAGCGTTTTTTCTTAAGTTCTCCGAGGAACAAACCGCAACGAAGAATCCGAAGTCCTCGAACGGATGGAAAATCCTTGGGAATATAATATAATTTCTCTCCAGCCATTTCAAAACGAGACGGATCAAAACGATGATTAAAATTACGAAAGAATTCCTCTATTTCAGGAGCAAGCTTTCCGCTTTTAATCGGATAGTCACCATGATTATATTGATTACTTGCATCGCCATCCTTCGAACATAACGTAACAAAATGTCCTTCCCCTTCTAAGCGATGTGGCCATAAACGGGCACATTTCCGTAATTCTTCGTCGCCGGTGTCTGACCATTCCGGATGACCGTCGTCAAACAATTCATATTTCTCAAAAGACGCAATATGAATCGTAGGATCAAGCGACAGTAAATATTCAATCGATTTTTCGTTTTCAAGAGGTGAAAATGTACAGGTTGAATAAAGCAGTGTACCACCCGGCTTTAACATCTTTACTGCCTCTGTCAAAATCTGACGCTGCAAATCTGCAAACAATTGATTTCCGTTGTTTTCCCAAGCTGTAACCATAGAATAGGACTTGCGAAACATACCCTCTCCGGAACATGGAGCATCAATCAGTATTTTATCGAAATAATGTGGAAATCGTTCTGCAAGCTTATAGGGCGGTTCCGTTGTAATAAGGGAATTATATACACCAAATAACTCAATATTCTTAAGAAGTGCCTTTGCACGGGATGCACTGATATCATTTGAAACAAGAACACCCGTACCTGCTAATTTTGCTGCAAGTTCAGTCGATTTTCCTCCGGGTGCAGCACAAATATCAAGCACGCGATCCCCCGGGTTAATCGGAAGTACACAAGCCGGTGTCATCGCACTCGGCTCTTGAATATAATATAAACCCGCATAATAAAATGGATGTTTTGATGGTTGATCAACTGTTGGATCATAATAAAACCCATTCGGACACCAAGGTACAGGTTTTAAGGAAAAGGGAGAAATCTTCAGGAATTCTTCGATTGAAATCTTCTTTGTATTTACACGAAGTCCATGATGCATAGGCATATCGAAACATGCTGCATAAGTATCATATTCATCTTTTAGTAACTTGCGCATCTGTTCTTCAAAAGCAACAGGAAGTTTCATGTTTATCCTCCAAAAACTAATCAATCCCTATACTTGCATCAACATATGCACGAATAAATATACCATCCTCTCGATAGTCCTCTTCAAGAATCGTGCCTGATTTATGAATCCGGCTTATAATACCTGCATCTGTATATGGAATTAATTGTTCAATATATTTTCGTGTCTTATTTATTATTTCAGTCAAAGCATCTGACAAATGCTCAAAACCCAATTCTTTCTTTGCAGAAATCGAAACAACAATGTCAGCAGATAAGTCCTTTATGATTGGAATATCATCCACCTTATCAATCTTGTTCATAGCTGTTACAATCGGCTTATCATTCACGCCTAGGCTTCGTAACGTCTCATAAACGACAAGAATTTGTTCGTCCGCATGCGGATTTGATACATCAACAACATGCAAGATAACATCCGCATATTTTGCCTCCTCTAACGTTGAACGAAATGCATTTATCAAATGATGCGGAAGCTTTTTTATGAAACCAACAGTATCCGTAATAATAATTTCCTGACCGGAATTAAGCTTTAAATTACGTGAAGTCGGATCAAGCGTTGCAAAAAGCTTATCCTCTTCTAATACGCCTGCGTCAGTCAAATGATTAAGTAAGGTTGATTTTCCTGCATTGGTATAGCCGACAATGGAAACAATCGGCAATTTCCCTTCCATTCGCTGCTTTCGCATTGTATCACGATGTTGTTTTACATCTTCTAATTCCCGATTTAACTGTGCAATCCGATCTCTGATCAAACGACGGTCAATCTCGAGCTTCTTTTCTCCCGGTCCTCTCGTTCCAATCCCGCCACCGAGTCTTGACATAGAACTACGCATACCAATCAGACGAGATGAACGATACTTTAACTGTGCAAGCTCGACCTGAATTTTACCTTCGCGTGTATTTGCACGGCCGGCGAAAATATCAAGAATAACCATAGTTCGATCCAGGACATTTGCACTGATTGCCTGACCGAGGTTTGTAAGCTGCATCGGACTTAATTCATCATCACAAACGATTGTTGTAGCTCCCAATTCTTCTACGAGCAAGGCTAATTCTTCCACCTTGCCGGAACCAAGATAGGTCGCGTTGTCAATTCGTTCCTTCTTTTGAATCAGTCGCCCGACAACGACTGCACCTGCTGTTTTTACAAGTTCTTCCAACTCGTCTAAATTGTCATTTACCTGCTGTCCGTCGTCCAAATCAGCAGCAAATAATATTGTTTTTTCAATAATTGGATCATTTGAAATCATGATTCGAAATCCTTATATTAATTTTCTTGTTTTTCAAGATTACCCTTATTCTCGTTGTCAGCACCCGGTACTCCGTAATACAACTCATAAACGGTTGTGTCATCTGTTGTTACACGAGTCGCAAGAAACATCAGGTTTTCCTTCGCTTCCGCATCATTCGGATGTGATTTTACGTATTCTTTTGCATATTCATAAGCTTTGTCATACTCACCTAGACAAGACAAACATCGTATACGAAGTCTTAATAACCCGTCATTAAATTCCGGATCATCAAACGAAAGTCCATCATTAACATAATCAAGCGCCCGGTTATATTCACGCTTTTCGACGTAATATGTAGCATAACGGTTACAAAGATATGCATTCTTTCCAAATGCTGCTTCGTATGCATTGTAGGCATTATACATAGAATCCAAATCTCCGTTTTGTTCATAACATGCTGCCAGATAAAGATTCAATTCCGGATGATCATTTTCAACTGCATTTGCGATTGCTTTCGTAACAGTATAAGAATAATCGCCATTCTCAAAGGAAATAAGCGCATTTACCATACTTATACATTTATCGAGCTGTCGGTCATCATAATTTTTCTTTGCATAATTTGTTTTTATGCCCTCATATATTGTAAGTGCAGAATCAAAATCACCAAGCTGCATATAACAATCGGCTGTATACATCATAGTATCAACATCAAGTTTTTCAGAAAACCATTGATCCTTACCGAGTGATTTTTTAAAAGAGTTAATTGCAAGCTCATACTCGCCCGAACGATAATATGACACACCTTCATCATGATATTTTCGCTTGCCTGTAAAAGTAAAAATGATTCCTACAACAATAAAAGCTGCAATAAACAACACAAAAAACATGTTTATGTACATCATTATCAATCGATAACGGTGTGTATTCTTTCTGTATGGTCTATTTAAAGGCTTGCTTAGCTGCTGCTTGCGCTCTTTCATTATTTTCTCCTGTTAGTACTCTAAATAATCATAAAATTCTTCTAATGTTAAATCATTATCCTTTAAAAACTGTGCGGCTTCTTTGCCAACATATCTAAAATGCCATGGCTCATACGAAAAGCCCGTTATAGCTTCCTTATCCTTTGGATAACGAGGAATAAATCCATACTCATAGCAATGCTCATTTAACCATTTGTTTGAATCATCTTCCTCAATTGATACTTCGAGATTGTAAACACCTTCCGGTGCAATATCAAGGGCAAGACCGGATTCGTGTTCACTGCAGCCAACCGGAGCCGCTGTCTCTAGAGCCTTATTATATGCATCCGCCTCAGACATACCTTGTCCGACATACGAAGCAACCTTACTATCAACAATTGCCTGCTGTGTCTCAGTCGAACGATAAGCCGTAACAATGGTATAATACATATTTTCGTTATTTAATGCAGTGAGCATAGCCTTCAAGTCCTCATAACACCGCTCGTCAACATCAAGTCCGCAATTCAATGTATGATGTTCAAAAGAATAACCACTTGGAACCGCATGTGTTCGATTGACAAGCATCATATATTCTTTGTTCTTGTCGTAAATCGAACGGCATTTATCTGCCATGATTGCTTTTGGATCTTCTGTTGTTGATATAGCATCAGCAGGTGTACTAATTGTGATTTCTTCATCATTCCCCTTACCAATATGTGTAATTGCAGAAAAAAGTTTTCCAACCAGAACAAATGCCAAAACGATACCTATGACCGCACCGATTGTATAAATTAGAACACTATAATCCTTCGCCTTTGTATGACGAACCAAAAGACGTATGTATTTTTTGAACCAACGTTTCACTTTTTTCCATG
>CALYVE010000144.1 GCA_945492935.1 uncultured Lachnospiraceae bacterium | reverse complement strand
ATATGCTATCTTCCCTACTCGCTTGCAAACCCCCACTTTTCTTCCTCATATTCCCCTCTTACATATTCACAGCAGTTAAAATCAAAATTGTCTTCATTCCACTCTTTTATCTCATAATCCGGACAGTATTTTTTCCAGCTATTTATACAATCAACAGCAAGCTGCGGCAATGGATTTTTGCCGAACCAGCAATAATGGATTACCTTCGGAATCTGTTTTTTTTCACTCATATGACACCTCTATAGTTTTAAATGATCAATAATTCTCTGACTTGAATTTCCATCATGATATGTGTGATACCGTGCACGAACCTCGGCACGCCACTCAACGTAATCGTCCTTGCCTGCAATGACATCCAAAAATGCGTCAAACAAATCGTCCATCGTGTAAACATGCGGTCCGGACATATAATCCTTTGCATTTGCAGGATAAACACCTCTGGATTTGACATATTGCTCATAATCATCAAGTGTAAAAATAATCGGACGGTCAAGCAATAAATAATCCGTACTTATTGAAGAATAATCTGTCAGCAGAGCATCTGTACAGGCAACAAACTCATAAAGCTGTATACCGAGCCCAGATATATCATGATTGTTCAAAATGAGGATATTCGAAAACTTCGACTTGTATATCGGAAGGTCCGCCGACAGATGATGAACCTTGAGTACAAGAAGCGAATTCTGTTCCTTCAAAAACGCGTTGCACTGCTTAAGCTTCGCTATCGTATCGAACAACGGCAGACAGGTTTCAGAGTTATCATACTCCTCAGAAATCGCTGCGTTTTTTGACTTTCGGAAGGTTGGCATCCAAAGAATAACCTTCTTGTAATCCGAAAACCGGAATGCCTTATCAACCCTCTTTTTGACCGCAGTCAAATCCTCAAAAAAAACATCATTTCGGGGAGCTCCCCAGTCTGCAATCCGCTTCACATCGTATTTCCAGAAAGCACTCTCATAATCGCAGGCCATTTCTCCTGTCGAAATCATTCGGTCAATGTATTTGTTCGTGTCGCACCCCATCGACCCCTTTGCCATTTTAAAGCCGGAACCATGTGAGATAAAAATAATCTTCTGTCCTTTCCGGCGTTTATATTTAGCCATCATCAAATTGTGATCAAAAATGTATCGTCCGGCCGTTGCAAGATAATAAGCTCTCCTTGGCGAAAAATGGATATCCTGCTTGTTCAAAAATATTGTGTTTTTGAGTTTGCGGTGCTTGAAATTGTTAAGCTCATCGACAAGCCACACAGCCTTGTACTTATCCATATATCCATGCTTTTGCATATAGTGGTACAATGCATATGTATTGTCGGTAAAATCGCTCTCGCTCTCAAACACAATGACATCCCGTCGAATCGGAAGCAGCCTGCAGAAATTATACATAAGCTTGTTCAGTATCCCGTTTGCAACATAGACTGCCATTTTTATTGTCCCAAAAAAGCCGTATTCACGCATCTTTTTAACAATTGTTCCCATTATTTTTTCCTCTCTTCGTTACATATGCAATCAGTCCATAAATATCTTTACGATAAAGCAACAGCAACAGCAGGATAAGCACTGCCTGAATCGCATACATCAGAAAATTCTCCTGCATAAACAAAATCACAAGCGTCTGTGCCATGAGCACACCATACGAGAACAAGTCCCGGACGATAGGAATCTCCAATCGCATATATTGCTTTACATGGTAATAACGGATTATCCAAACGAGAAAATACGCAACTGCTGTTGCAATCGCAGCGCCGATTGGTCCCATTTTATACACCAATGCAAAATTCAGAATGATATTAACAACGGCGCCCACAATCGTCGATTTTGCAAAAATGTCGCTGCGCTCTACCGCTGTAAAAATACCTCCGATGTAGCCTGACATCGCACCAAAAACAATGGCGATTGTGAGAAACGGAACAAATTTCCATGCCTCATAAAACTCCTTTTGGTAAAGAAATGCCGCAAGAATCCGGTCGCCTGCAACGATACATGCGCAAAGCATAACCATGGCACAGTTATAAATTTTGTACAGATTTGAGAAAAAACCATCCTTATCCTCAGAATCATATTCTTTTACGGCAGACAAAATCCATGCCTGATTAAATATATTTTGAAAAATATTAAGAACACTCGGAATTTTATATCCGATGGAATAAATACCATTGTCTGACACACCGCAAATACCTGTAACAACATAACGGTCAGACACAGAATTAACCCACCAGGCTACATTGTTTGCAACAAGCGGAAGGCTGTAATGCGCCATCTGTCTGCGGATTCTGTCATAGCTTTCAAAACGGCAAAACGGATTCATCATATACTTGTACAGCTTCGCCGCAAAGAACATATAAACCGACTGTACAAGAAGACCGAGAATATTCGCCAAAAAGTAACCGACAAGTCCCCACTTAAACACAAGTAAAAACAGAAGGTTTCCGCCAATCATTGTCGCCGAACCAAGTACAGCCGCAACCGACACAGACACGACACGGTCAATGCCTCGTGTCATAGAAACAACAATCCCCTGAAGTGCTGTCACAACATACATGGCAAGAATATAAAGTGAATAATCTGCAATAACAGGAATCAGGTTAAAACGGTAATTCACACCAACCAACAAAATTACCGGCAGAAGGCTGAGCAAAAAATAGCGCATACCAACGGTAAAAACGTGGGTTTTATCCGACTCCTCGCTGATTGCATAGCGAAGTACGCCATCCATTATATTGATTGTCAATATCGGAACCATAAGTCCAATCGTCGTATTGATCAAATCATAGCTTCCGTACTCTTCTGTCGAAAGAATATAAGTATAAAGCGGTACCAAAAAGAAACTCAGCAGATTCGTAGCAAAATTACTAATCGTTAACACTCCGATATTTTTCGCTAAGTATTTATAGTTGCCTCCCACGATTATGTGTCCTCCACAAACATGAAATAATCATAAAATCCCAATATTATAATACTCCATCTTGTTTCTATCGTCAATCACGAGGCAAGAATGAGTCTTGCCTGCAAGACTCTCGCACCGAGCGCGGTTGGTTTTGCAACATACACTTTCCTATGCAACAAAAAAGCAGCCGGGGGGGGCATGAAATGACCCCGGCTGCTTTTTACATAACGTTCAGAAACCGATTCTGCTCGTATTAGATATCAATTTTCAAGTCATCACGCATATGCATTTTCGCATCCTTCATAAAGCTTGCCACAATTAAAATCATGACAATTCCAATCGGAAACGCTGCGATTATACTAACCGACTGCAGGTTGTTCATAGAGCTTTCTGCAAAAACAAGGGCAATCGGAAGAAGAATCAAAAGAATGCACCACATAAGCTGAATAATTTTATTTGGCTGTTCATCTTCACCAAGCTTATGATAACTGTAGCATGACGCGGTAAGCGCAATGGAATCAAAGGATGTCGCATAAAAGGCTACCATCGTAATCAACACAAGCGCAAATACAAACGGTGCACACGGCAGTGTATCAATAATATTCGTAATCAGCTCATAAGCATCCCCCGACTGCTGATATTGTGCAATAAAATCTGCTGCACCTTCGAGCTGCTTTCCTAACGAATAATTACCAAGAATAATGAAGCTCATAATCGTGGAGCCCACACCAAACACATAACCTCCGAAAATCGTCTGACGGATTGTACGACCGCGCGAAATATTTCCGATGAAGAACGGAGCAGCTACGCACCATACCATCCAATATGCCCAGTAATAGATTGTCCAGTTTTGCGGGAACGAGCTTGTTCTCTGAGGATCCGTAAACGTCGATAGTGTAAAGAAATTCTGCACCATACGTCCGAGTGATTCAACACCTTCCTCGATAATAAACTTTGTCTGTCCGCCAAACAAAAGAACAAAAAGCAACAATCCAAAGAACAGGTAAATACAAACCTTCGCAAGAATACTGATTCCCTTAAAGCCATGTAACAAAGAATATGTATAAATCGCACAAGTAACAAGTAAAATAATAATTGTAACCAAAGTTCTGTTAATTTCGATATGAAATAATTTGCCGATAATATTTGCCATCAAAGGAGTTGCAACAGAGAAAGTCGTTGCCGTTCCCGCAAGAAGCGCAAACACCGCAAGCAAATCAATGATACGACCGGCGATGCCATCTGTATGCTTTCCAAGAATCGGTCTGCACGCCTCTGAATATCTCTGTCTGTTTCTCTTGCGTACATGGAGCATAAAGCCAAACGCAACAGCAAGAATCAGATAAAATCCCCAAGGAATAAGACTCCAATGAAAAATCGGATAAACCCCTGCCCAATCTTTCACACTTCCCATTTCCACCATGTGCGGATCCGATGCATACATAACCCATTCCGAAAAAGAATAGAACAAAATATCCGCTGCAAGTCCGCATGTAAACATCATACATCCCCATGCGAAGAAAGAATACTTTGGTTTTTCTCCCTTATCGCCAAGCACAATATTTCCATACTTTGACGCTGCAATAAAAATCGAAATCAAAAAGATGCCTAAGCCGATAATCAGGTAATACGTTCCCACTGTATCCCCAAAGAAAAAACGTATCTTTCCTAATATTTCATTTGACTCATCCGGCATAGCAAAAAACAAAACACACAATCCCACGATAATCGCGAGTGGTAAAATCGTAATCATCCAGTCGATTTTCCGCTCTTTTCCGTTCGTATTGTTACTTTGGTTACTCATTTTTTATTCCCCGCCTTTCATATTATTAACATTTAACAACCGTTCCTGCACAATATCGTAATACTCTTTTGCATATTGATATTGACGAATTGCATATTCACCAAATTCCACACCAAGCTGCTTTTTATATTCGCACCAGTTGCTCCAAAGAAGTCCGCAGGTTGCGATGTAGCAATAAATTTTTGTGCGTGTATTTTCGTCACATTCCCCTTCGTAGTAAATATCAATCAAACGGTCGACTCTTCCTCTGTCATACATCGAATAAATGCAAAACATTGCAAGATCTACGTCCGGATCCTGCATGCCGGCATATTCCCAATCCGTCAGCTGAAGTCCTTTCGTTCCATCGCCCTTTTTGTAAAACAAATAATTATCACAATTGGCATCAATATGCGCCAGCACCATAGGCTTCGCATACTTGTCAATCACAGGCTTTAAATCCAGCACATGTTTTTTCGTTATTTCATAGTCATCGTAATAGGATGCCCGCTCCCCCCAAAGCGCCTCATACGAATTGATTTCCCGATATAAATCGAATGTATGAT
>CALYVE010000143.1 GCA_945492935.1 uncultured Lachnospiraceae bacterium | reverse complement strand
ACAAACAATTGGAT
Organism: uncultured Lachnospiraceae bacterium; assembly: GCA_945492935.1. Classification (GTDB taxonomy): domain Bacteria; phylum Bacillota; class Clostridia; order Lachnospirales; family Lachnospiraceae; genus Coprococcus_C. Next base: position 5,249 of record CALYVE010000143.1, on the reverse strand, counting down.
TATTCCGTTCTTCGGGAGTATCCTTTGATTTCGCTTGAGAAAAATACAAGTACAAGACGATATGTTGATCAGTTTCTGATGAAAAACAATGTCGTTTTAAATCCGGAATTCGAGCTTGCGACAAGTGCAATTGTCACACAGTTTGCTGTTCGTAACCTTGGAATTGGTTGCGTTGTTGAAGATTTTGCGTACGAAGAGATTTCAAATGGCAGATTGTTTCAATTACAGTTCGAAAACAAAACTCCGCACCGGGAGATTTGTATCATTACAGATCAAAAGGTTCCTATGTCAAAGTCAGAAGCTACCTTTTTGTCATTGATTGGTAATTTAGAATAAGGAAACATGACGGGGAATATTTTTTATTCTTTTGCATACAATACATTGTTATATTCTTTGAAATTTGATATAATACAAACTGATAACACTTATAAGTAATATTGATTTTACTTATAGAATGATTTGGTATATACTAAAAAAGCTTAATTTAAGTAAGAATTGTATTTGGAGGAATTATTATATGGTACAGGCAGTAGTAGGCGCCAATTGGGGTGACGAAGGAAAAGGCAAAATTACAGATATGTTAGCTGAGAAGGCTGATATTATTGTTCGTTTTCAGGGTGGTGCGAATGCAGGACATACAATCGTAAATGATTACGGTAAGTTTGCGTTACATACACTTCCTTCCGGAGTATTTTATAATCATACAACAAGCATTATCGGAAATGGTGTTGCACTTAATATTCCGGTTCTTTTTAAGGAAGTGCAGTCAATTGTTGATAAGGGAGTACCGACACCAAAGATTTTGGTGTCAGATCGTGCACAGATTGTTATGCCATATCACATTTTATTTGATGAATACGAAGAGGAAAGACTCGCAGGTAAGTCATTTGGATCTACAAAGTCAGGTATCGCTCCTTTCTACTCTGATAAGTATGCAAAGATTGGATTTCAGGTAAGTGAGCTTTTTGGCGACGAGGAAGACTTAAAGGATAAGATTGGAAGAGTAATTGCAGCAAAGAATGTTTTGCTTGAGCACTTATATCATAAGCCACTTTTGACAGTGGATGAGGTTTATGCAACATTAATGGAATACAAAACAATGGTTGAACCATATGTTTGTGATGTATCCAAGTTCCTTTATGATGCGATTTCGGAAGGCAAGACGATTCTTTTAGAAGGTCAGCTCGGCTCTATGAAGGATCCGGATCATGGTATTTATCCTATGGTTACTTCTTCTTCAACACTTGCAGCTTACGGTGCAATCGGAGCAGGTATCCCACCATATGAAATCAAGAAAATCGTCACTGTATGTAAGGCATATTCTTCGGCCGTTGGTGCAGGTGAGTTCGTATCGGAAATCTTCGGAGAAGAAGCAGATGAGCTCAGAAGACGTGGTGGTGACGGTGGCGAGTACGGAGCAACAACCGGAAGACCAAGACGTATGGGTTGGTTTGATTGTGTAGCATCGAAGTATGGTTGCCGCATTCAGGGTACAACCGATGTAGCCTTTACAGTATTAGATGTACTTGGTTATCTGGATGAGATTCCGGTTTGTGTAGGTTATGATATTGATGGAAAGGTTACAACAGATTTCCCGACAACAGCACAGCTTAAGAAGGCAAAACCGGTATATGAAGTATTGCCGGGCTGGAAGCAGGATATCCGTGGTATAAAGACATATGAAGAATTACCGGAGAATTGTCGTAAGTACATTGAATTCATTGAGAAGCAGATTGGTTTCCCAATCACGATGATTTCAAATGGACCTAGCCGTAGCGACATTATCTATCGTACAGTATAATAAGAAAAAACTGCTTCATCAGCAATTCTTTTGATTGCACTGCCGGCAGGACCCCGCGCCACAAGGACGCGGTAGACAATCAAAAAGGCTGTCACATTGCGTTGTGACAGCCTTTTTTGTATATCACGGTCATGCCGAATACGGATAGCCCTATTTTGTTCCGAAGATACGGTCGCCGGCATCACCAAGACCGGGACAGATATATGCATTTTCGTTGAGGCAACGATCAAGCTGTCCAACATAAATCTGAACATCAGGATGAGCCTCAGAAAGCTTTTTAAGACCTTCCGGAGCAGCAATAATCGCCATAAATTTAATGTTCTTACCACCATGTGCTTTGATTTGGTTGATTGCGTCAACAGCGGAGCCGCCTGTGGCAAGCATAGGGTCTGTAACTATGATTGTACGTTCCTCAATCGGATTTGGGAGCTTACAGTAGTATTCCTGTGGTTCATGCGTCTCTTCGTCACGATACATACCGATGTGTCCTACCTTCGCAGTAGGTGTGAGGGCAAGAAGACCACCGACCATACCAAGACCGGCACGTAAGATTGGTACGATTGCAAGCTTACGGCCTGCAATCATAGGTGTCATACAAGTTTCGATTGGTGTTTCAATTTGAACATCTTTTACGGGAAGATCGCGCAGGGCCTCATAACCCATGAGCATAGCGATTTCTTCGATTAATTTACGGAACTCATTTGTTCCGGTGTTTTTGTCACGGAGCATGGAAATTTTATGTTTGATTAGCGGATGCTCCAAAATATATACATTATTCATATTTGTTCTCCTTTGAATGGTTATTCTTCTGAAAATTCATAATCCTTACCGGGAAGTATTGCATTCATAACAATACCTACAATGGCAGCAACAGCAAGACCGGATAATTTGATGTGAACATCTCCGATATCAAATGCTACGCCGGGATTTGCCTTGTGCTCAATACCGAGTGCACAAACAAGAATTAATGCGGCAATAATAAGATTGCGCGATTTTGTAAAATCAACCTTATTCTCAACGATGTTTCGCATGCCGATTGCTGAAATCATACCATAAAGAACAAGGGATGCACCTCCAATAACCGATGCCGGCATAGAGTTAATCAGTGCAGCAAATTTTGGAGAGAACGAAAGCACGATTGCGATGCAGGCTGCTAATCTGGTAACGAGTGGGTCATATACTCTGGAAAGAGCAAGTACACCTGTATTTTCTCCGTATGTTGTATTCGCAGGACCGCCAAAGAAAGCAGAAAAACTTGTTGCTAAACCATCACCAAGCAAAGTTCTGTGAAGACCCGGATCTGCGATATAGTTTCGCTTTGTCGTTGCGCTGATGGCTGAGATATCACCAATATGCTCCATCATGGTAGCCAGTGAAATAGGCAAAATTGTTATGATTGCATTCACTTCAAACTTAGCGAAGCTTCCCTTGTGGACCGGAAGACCAAACCAGTCAGCCTCTTTCATGGCTGTAAAGTCGACCTCTTTTAAACAGAGAGCCACGATATAAGCTCCGATTACACCAAGCATAATAGGGATAATCTTTATCATTCCCTTGCCCCAAATATTACATACAACAATAATTGCGATTGCAGAAAGTGCAATAATCCAGTTTGTATCACAATTGTTAAGGGCTGATGGTGCAAGGTTTAATCCGATTGCAATGATGATAGGACCTGTAACAACAGGTGGGAAGAAACGCATGACACGTTCTACTCCAAAGAGCTTAATGAGTGCAGCGACTACAAGATAGACAAGACCGGCTATTACAACACCACCACAGGCATACGCAAGCTGGGTTGGATCTGCAACACCATTTTCGTCAAGTGGGGCAACGGCTGCATAACCGCCAAGAAATGCAAAGGATGAACCTAAGAATGCAGGAACCTTACCGCCGGTAATAAGGTGGAAAAGCAGAGTTCCGAGACCGGCCATTAATAAAGTAGTTGAAACACTAAGACCTGTAAGTAACGGAACAAGAACAGTTGCACCAAACATCGCGAAGGTATGCTGAACACCGAGTAACGCAGTTTTGCCAACGCCTAAAGTTTTAACGTCATAAACGCCTTCTTCAGGGATAGCATTTGATTTTTTTTCTGACATAAAAATCCCCTCTCTAATTTTTTCAACATTATATCACATTTGTTGTTACTTGGGGGTATGAAGTATGAAAAAAACGATAAAAAATGATGAAATATTTCATGAAATGAAGTAGATAAAATATGAAAAAGTTGGTATCATAAAAGTGATAGGCTTATCATCAATTTGGTGGTAAATAACAAGAATAGTATATGGAAGGACTATTTTATGAATAAACGATCAATTGAAATACCGGCTATTTTGAAAATCGGCAGTGGTATGTTAAATACAATCGGACAAAATTTAAAGGCAAATGGAATTCACCGTATTGTAATTTATTTTGGAAATGGACTTATTGATATGTTTGGAAAGCAGGTTATGGATTCCCTTCAGGAAGCAGATGTTTCGGTTGCAGCTTATTGTGAGCTTGATACATCAAAGATTGAAGATATTATCGAACTGGCTTTTTCGATTGACTCAAAGGTTCAGGCTGTTGTAGGAATCGGTGGTGGAAAGGTTATTGACGTAGCGAAATATGCAGCCTATTTGCGTAAATTCCATTTTATCAGTGTGCCAACTTCAGCATCAAGTGATGGTTTTTCAAGCGCATCCGCATCGTTGATTGTGAATGAGAGAAGAACTTCGGTACCGGCGGCGATGGCTTACGGAATCATAGTTGATACCGATGTTCTAAAAAGCGCACCACAAAAGTTCTTATATTCCGGTATTGGAGATTTAGTATCAAAAATCACGTCTTTGTACGACTGGGTTTATGAAGATGCCTGTGGGTACACCGTGTTAAACGATTTTGCGATGATGATTGCGAAGAAAGCCGTAAATAGCTTTGTGCGTACGCCATTTGAGAACATTACGGATGATTTGTTTTTGCGAGAATTAGTTGATTCTCTTGCCATGAGCGGGGTTGCCAACGAAATAGCAGGAAGCAGTGCCCCGACAAGCGGAAGTGAGCATCTGATTTCCCATGCACTTGACAAGATGCTTGAACAGCCGCAGCTGCATGGCATACAGGTTGGTATCGCAACCTATTTGATGGCAGTTGTGCAGGATCATAGATACGCACGCATTGATAAAATTTTTACTGACACAAAATTCTGGGACTATGTTAAGACACTTCAAATGAAAAAAAGTGACTTTGCGGCAGCAATCGACTTGGCACCAAGTATAAAGCCACAAAGACATACTTATTTGCATGAAGAAAAATACAGAGAAATGGCAAAGCGATGTTTGTACGAAAATAAAAGACTAAATGAGATTCTTGTGTAAGAATTCGTCATTTTTACAAGAAATATTCAAGATTAGGCTATAATTTTATAGAATGTTACAATGTCAATGTTTCATGAAAAGACTAT
>CALYVE010000142.1 GCA_945492935.1 uncultured Lachnospiraceae bacterium | reverse complement strand
GCATATCTTAAGAAATATCTTTCGAGTGTGTTGAAACACATTTTGCCGCGAAAGGCAAAAGGTTTTTTTCATTATGGCTTTGAGGAACCATATAAGACCGGTCAAATTACAGGATATTTAAGCCTGATGCCATTTATGTATCAAAAGCATTTATCCGTTCAGCCTGATTTTTACAACAATGTAATAGAAGCAGATTTAAGCATAAAGGGCAAAATTCGAATTGGATATTTGCTGCGGATTGCCTTAAATATTAATATTTGGCGTACACTAAAAGCATTAAAACGTATAACAAAGTAAAAAAGTTCGATATATAAGGAGGAAAATAAAATGGCAAATGAATTTAATGATGCACTTGGTGCAATGTTTAAGGGGATGGAGTCAATGCTCACAACAAAGACGGTTGTTGGTGAGCCTACAAAAGTCGGAGACACTATTATTTTACCGCTTGTAGATGTCAATTTCGGAATTGCTACGGGTGCTTTTGCAAAAGGAGCAAATGGCAATTCGGCGGCCGGAGGTATGGGTGGAAAAATGTCTCCTTCAGCCGTACTTGTTATTCAGAATGGTCACGCGAAGATGATTAGTGTTAAGGGTGAGGACACAGTTAGTAAAATACTTGATATGGTACCGGAGGTCGTTGACAAAATAGGCAATCTGATTGGCAAGAATAAGAATGAAGAAGAGGAAGAAGCCATTCAGGAAGCAATTGAAGAAATTGCACAGGATGAAATAATCTAAGTTCTTTTTTGTCATGTACATGCATAAACTATACAAAAGCATAGATTTTGCCGTTTTGGAGTAGACATGAGGTCTTTTGTTGGTTTTGCGATGTTATTTATTGCGATCGGCATACTGATATCGTACTTTATCAGTGGATTTGTAGAATTTTTTATCGCAATTTTATTGTTGGCGGGAGCGTACTTGTTACTTTGTCGTTGCTAAGCAAAAGATTAATTCTATGGAGAAAACTATGACAACACAGACTACACCATTTCCTATGCAGCTTGTTCGGTTACTAGAAGGTCATAAGGTTTATTTACAAACACATAATTTTCCGGATCCGGATGCTATTTCGAGTGCATTCGGGTTGCAGAAGTTTCTGGAATACTATGGTATACAATCCAGAATATGCTATGTCGGAAGTATCGACCGGTTTAATACGCGCAAGATGATGGAAGCGTTTGATATAGAGATTTTTTCATATGATGAGATTGATGATATGAAGGAAGAAGACTATATTGTAAATGTTGACTGTCAAAAGCCGAATGCAAACACAACAGATTTACCAGGGAATGAAGTTGCATGTGTGGATCATCATCCGATTTTTGTTGAAACAAAGGAGTACCGGTATCAAGATATTACGATTACAGGTGCTTGTGCAAGTATTGTCACAAATTATTACAAGACGATGAATATTCCTATCGATTGCAAAGTTGCTACAGCACTTGCATATGGAATTAAAATGGATACGGATGATTTGATTCGTGGAGTAAAACAGCTTGACGTTGATATGATTGCATATCTGTATCAATATGCTGATTGGAATTTACTTTCATCTATGTACAATTCTACGATTGAATTTCATGATTTGTCTGCATATGGAGCGGCAATTGAAAATATCGAAGTGTTTGACGATGTTGGTTTTTCCTATATTCCGTTTGAATGTCCGAATTCCCTTGTGGCAATTATTTCAGACTTTATTTTATCCCTTGATGTTGTCGATGTTTCCGTTGTCTATTCGGTGAATGCCGCAGGAATTAAATTCTCTGTTCGAAGTGAAAAGTACGGGGTAGATGCCGGAAAGCTTGTTCGAAAGGCATTAGAAGGATATGGTTCGGGCGGCGGACATGCAGCGATGGCAGGCGGTTTTGTTGGAAATGATATGCTTTCACGGTTTGGAGCGGTGTATCAGGATAAGATTAAAGAGCTGTTCATGGCGGCACTTAAGAGCTAGTTTATTTGCATAACAAGAGGTGGTTACAATGAATAAGGCAACAGATATGGGTCTTGAGGTTTTGGTAAATACAGAAAACCCGGAACAGACCCTGAAAGATATGCAACCATTTATCGACTTAATGATGAATTATGAATGTGCTTTGATGGAGATTGAGACAAAGCTTAAGATATTGAATACGGAGTTTACGCTTCGACACAATCGTAATCCTTTTGAATCTATCAAATGCAGAGTAAAACAACCGATTAGCATTATTCGTAAATTACAGAAAAAAGGGTTGGATATTACAATTGAAAATATTGAAAATAATTTGACTGATATAGCGGGTGTACGTGTAATTTGCTCGTTCCCTGAAGATATTTATACGTTGTCAGATTTGCTTTCAAAGCAGGATGATATTAAGGTCGTGACAGTCAAGGATTATATACGTAATCCAAAGAAAAATGGTTATCGAAGTCTTCATCTGATTGTTTCAGTTCCGATTTATCTTTCAGATGAGACAAAGCAGATGAATGTTGAGGTACAGTTCCGTACGATTGCCATGGATTTCTGGGCAAGTCTCGATCATAAGCTTAAATATAAAAAAGATAATTTAAAGCATCCTGAAATAATAGAGCAGGAGCTCAAAAAATGTGCGGATACTATATCAGCACTCGATTATAAGATGCAAGAAATTCGTAATATGTTGGAGGATTAATTATGTCAAAAGAATTATGGAAGCCGGGGAATATGTTATATCCTGTCCCTGCTGTTATGGTTACGGTAGGAGACGGTAAGGATATTTCAAATATCGTTACGATTGCTTGGACGGGTACGATTAACTCGGATCCGGCGATGGTATCAATTTCTGTACGTAAATCAAGATATTCACATGAATTACTTTGCAAAAACGGGGAGTTTGTTATCAATCTTATTTCCAAAGAACTTACATATGCCATGGATTATTGTGGCGTAAAATCAGGTCGCGATATTGATAAATTTGCTGAAACAAAGCTTACGAAGGGGGAAGCAAAGACTGTATCCGTACCGATTATTGTTGAAAGTCCTGTAAATATCGAATGTAAGGTTACGCAGGTGCTTGAGCTTGGCTCTCATGATATGTTCCTTGCTGAGGTTACAGCAGTGCAGGTTGATGATAAATATTTAGATGAAAAAGGCAAATTTGACCTTGATAAAGCAAATTTAGTAGCTTACTCTCACGGTCAGTATTATACGTTAGGAGAAAATATCGGAAGCTTTGGATACAGCGTCCGTAAACAGTAATAATTTCACGTGCAGATGGCTTTTGTCGTTTGCACGTGTTTTATACATACAAAAGTGCCCGGAGAGGTGAAAGGGGTATCTTATGTATGGACAAATAATAAGTTGCTCGCTGATTGGTATTGAGGGTATACCAATTGGCGTTGAGGCAGACGTGAATGAAGGTCTGCCAACATTCACGATGGTCGGTTATCTTTCCTCATCTGTTAAGGAAGCCGGTGAACGTGTTCGAACGGCTCTTAAGAATTCTGGATTTCATTTACCACCCAAACGAATAACAATCAATTTATCACCGGGTAATATAAGAAAAGATGGAACGAGTTTTGATCTACCGATAGCAATTGCTGTTTTAAATGCAATGGGGCTGTTTGGTGAGGTTGATTTTTCGAAGCTTGTTATAATCGGGGAAATTGGTCTCGACGGAACAATCAAAGCAGTTCCGGGAATTTTACCGATGGTACATAGCTGCAGCAAACATGGAATTACACAATGTATTGTGCCTATGACGAATGTTAGAGAAGCTATGCTTGTTGAAAATATGACGGTCATTGGTGCTTCATCCTTAAATGAAGTTGTAGATTACTTACAAGAGCAAATTCTACCGGATAAACAAAAGGAAAATGATACATTTGTAACAAACAAAATAAAGCAAACCATTGATTTTTCAGATATAAAGGGGCAAGAAACACTAAAACGCGGCATGGAAATAGCTGCTTCCGGTTTTCATAATCTTTTAATGACGGGGGCTGCAGGCTCCGGGAAAAGTATGCTTGCAAAGCGCATGCCTACCATTTTGCCTGATTTGACATTTGAAGAACAAATGGAGGTTACAAAAATATATAGCGTAAGTAACCTGCTTACGGATGCAGGAAAGCTTATGACAAACCGACCGTTTCGATCGCCGCATCACACGATTTCGGAACAGGCGTTAGTAGGGGGTGGCTTATATCCCCGACCCGGTGAAATAAGCCTGTCGCATCGTGGTGTATTGTTTTTGGATGAATTGCCGGAATTTAAAAAATCTGTGCTTGAGGTATTAAGACAACCTATGGAGGAACGCAAAATAATGATTTCGCGCGTGAATGCTTCCTATGTATATCCGGCAGATTTTATGCTGATTGCGGCGATGAATCCGTGCCCATGTGGATATTATCCGGACCGAAACCGATGCTCATGCAGTTATCAACAAATCAAAAGATATCAAAGTAAAATAAGCGGTCCCTTACTTGATCGAATTGATATTAATATGGAGGTTCGTCAGATTGAATATAAGGATATGTTCAATGATAACAAACAAAGTTCATCCGAGGAAATCAGAAATCGTGTTAGTTGTGTAAGAGAAATACAGAAAAAAAGATATAAGGAAGATGAAATATGCTTTAATTCACAGCTTGATGGAAAACTGATAAAAAAATACATAAATCTTGGGATTGAGGAACATGAAATACTGGAAAAAACCTTTAATAAGTGCAAGCTGAGTGCAAGGGGATTGTATCGCATATTACGTTTGACCCGTACGATAGCAGATATGGATCATGAGGAAAAGATAAGTAAAAAACACTTGCTTGAAGCAATATTTTACAGAAACAGTGAGGTGTTAACTGATGAATTTATATGAAGAAACCATATGTGCCCTTTGGCTAAATGAAATAAAAGGTATCAGTCTTCGCAATAAAAAAACGTTAATTGAATACTTTATGTCGTTTCAATCCGTATATCAGGCAACAAAAGAGGATTATGAAAAAGCCGGTTTTTTGGAATGGTTTGATACTATTGAAAATCAAAAAAATTTGGAGTTTGCAAGGCAGCATTATGATAAGCTATACGAGCGTGGAATACAGGTTATTCATTTTAATCATTCTTCCTATCCTGTGAAGCTTAAACAAATTTATGATCCGCCGATTGTTTTATTTGTAAAAGGAATAATACGCGAAAATCTTCGTATACATAATAGATGTATAGGAATTGTCGGAGCCAGAACGCCTTCGGTTTACGGTAGTCAGATGGCAAACTATTTTGCTGAAAATCTTGCGAAACATAATTATTCGATAATCAGTGGTCTTGCGCGGGGCGTTGATGGTATTGCACATAAAGGT
>CALYVE010000141.1 GCA_945492935.1 uncultured Lachnospiraceae bacterium | reverse complement strand
TATTCTTAAGCTTTGTTCTGACAAAAGCCGCACCCTTACCAGGTTTTACATGCTGAAACTCAATAATCTGATATACGTTACCCTCTAACTCGATTGTAACACCATTTCTAAAATCGCCTGCTGAAATCATAATAATCCTCCTAAAATCGTATATTCAATATTTTAATACAGAGATTTGCTTTTTTCAACTATTTTTTGTATGGAATAAGAAATATATGACAATTCATATCTGTCAATCAAATATGTCTCCGACTATGATACGCAGATTAGCTTCTTTGGTGAAGAAGTTAAATTGCGATATCCATCCTCTGTAATTTGAATCATATCTTCAATACGAACGCCGAATTCTCCCGGCAAATAGATGCCCGGCTCCACCGTGATTACAACACCCGGTGTCAAAAGCTCCTCGCACTTCGGTGAAAAGCGAGGTTCCTCATGAATATAAAGCCCTACGCCATGCCCAAGTCCATGTCCAAAATAGGAACCATAGCCTGCATTCTTTATGAAATTCCGTGCCACAGCGTCCACATCAGAACATTTCATTCCCGGCTTAATTTCTGCGAGAGCGGCAAGCTGTGCCTGAAGGACAATCTCATAAATCTCCTGCTGTTTTTTGGATGGTTCTTTACCAATATAAATGGTACGTGTCATATCTGAACAATAGCCTTTGTAAACACAGCCAAAATCCATTGTCACAAAATCGCCGTCTTTCAATATACGTTCCGTTGGAACAGCATGCGGTAACGATGAATTCGGACCGGAGGCAACAATCGTATCAAAGCTAAGACCACTCGCTCCATGGGATTTCATGAAATATTCCAATTCCAAAGCCACTTCCATCTCGGTCTTCCCCGGCTTTATAAATTGCAATATATGTGAAAAGGCCAAATCACCAATCTGTTCCGCTTTTGAAAGCCGTACAAGCTCATCCTCTGATTTTATGACTCGAAGCTTATTTATTTGATTCTTCAACTCATGGAATTGAATGCAATCCCCAAACGCCTCCCGAAACGTATCATGAAATGACATAAACTGATTATATGAAATATGTTCATTTTCAAATCCAATTAGGAATGCAGATGTTTCTTGGTTATGAGACGCATTCATTTGCTCCACATATGGTTTCATCAGACCGGCAATCGTCTTTGAATATCCGTCGCTTCCGATATCAATACACATTAGCTGCGGTGCCTCAATGGTTGCCTGCTCAGTATAACGCGAATCCGTCAAAATATATTGTTTGTCCTTAAAATACAGAATACATCCCGTATGCCCTTTATACCCGGATAAAGAATGCATATTATATCCATCTGATATAATAATCATCTGAAGCTGATTTTCATTCATGATATCTAATACAGATTCTAATTTGTTATCCATGCTCACACTTCCCAAATTATTATTTTATCCAAACACCATTTGTTTTCTAAAAAAACAGCTACCGGATTTCTCCGATAGCTGTCGTATTTTAATATTTAGTATGTCTTTTATTAAGTCAAATCGAATAAGTGTGGCTTCTTAAATATCTTAATCTTCTGATAAGAGGTTCCACCCGCACTATCCTTGACCTCAATTACGATATATGTATACTTTCCTTCATAAGGCGTAAACATATCTGCTGTAAGCTTTAACGCAGGACAACTATCGCTATCGATGTCAGCCATCTCGCCCTTTGAAATAATAGCAAGTAACGTTGACTTATTAATCTTTGTCGAAGCATCGGCTATCATCTTATCCTTATCATTATTGAAAGCTAATGCCGCTTTCAGTTCAGTCTCATCAGTCAATGTCTCAAATGTATTATCTAACTTGTAGTAAACATTGACAGATGTAATCGTTGCTCCTTCAGAACAGCTTGCTCTGAATGTGAACTTCGGATAATTAACATCTTCTTCGATGGAATATGAATATCCATCATCCGTTTCCTTAATATCAACATTACCCTTGCCGGCATCTGCTTCTTCTGCAGTCGTACCATAATCGAATACTTCGATTGTCGGATCTTCCGGCATAATTGACGAGTTCGCAACAGAACTACAAATAATATTGATATACAAACGACGCTCATCATTGTTATTTGTTGACTTACCTGTTACCTTTGAGTGACCGGCACCGCAGTAGAAGAAGTTTCCGCTTCTGTAAATAAATGAGTTATCGGAACCATCATTTGGTGACGCCGGATAAATCTTCTGATATTCATTTTCGAAGGTACTTGTTGACAGTGTATAAAGTGGAGTTACATTCAAATCATCTGTATTAATCGCAAATCCAACCGGATGAGTACCTGTAACCTTTAACTTATCACTCAATGTGAATGGGTAGGTATTAATCGCGCATCTGTTGTTAATCACAGCTACGTTTGTACCAACCTGACCATTTTTACTGTAATCAGCATTACAGTTCCACTTAGCAACCTGATTCCATCTTAATGTTGAATACTTGTAATATGAATTACCACCGAAATCAACATTTTCCTGTCTCTGTGTATCAGAGTATGCATTAACACCCGCAACATCAATTACTGACTTCGTAATATTCGAAGCCACCTTGTAATCCGGTAATCTACCCATACACTCATGGAACATAATAATCTGACCACCGGCATCTGCATATGCCTTAAGCGTCACGCTTGAATCGGCATTAATATCATCATCACCGAAGTTTTCAGCTGCACCGATAACTACCGATGAATAAGAACCCGGAATCCGCTTATCCTCCGGAACATCCTCTCCGTCAGCCTGTGAAATCCAATTAATACCACCACTCTTTAAGTAATTGTAAGCATAAAGAGCTAACATATATTCGTTCGTCAAGTCAATCTTCTTGTCACTCTGCTTTGTCCATTCATTATATGCATTTAACATAGCATAATTATTCTGGCGCAATGCTTGAGCTTCCTTGTTCTGATCACCGAAGCAGCTAAAGAAATCCGAATAGCACTTCTCATCTAACAGTCTCTGCATTTCATCTGTGAAATAGTATTTCGAACCCCATAAATCAACGCCTTCGTCTCGAATCACAGCGATTTCCTTTCGAACGGCTGCTTCTGCTGTGACATAATCGCCTGCTACATGTTTATCAAGGGCAGACTTTGCAGCTATAACAGCATTTCTGGCATTTGTAAGGGCAGTCTCGTCTACAACACCCTCATCACTAATATATGAGCCATATGTTTTTCTGATGCTTGCATCTAAAGCTTCATACTGACGTGTTGTCATGATGTCGATGTGGAAGTCATACATATCTGACAATTCATCAGCAAAGTTCCAATCCCAATCATCAAAATCATCGCCATATAACGTTGAACCACCAAATTTGTATATACCAAATATGTGCTCATGTTTACCAACATAAATCTGCTTGCCATCAACGGTTCTTTGCAATACACCATTTACATGACCTGAACTGTCTTTTGCAAATGTTGGCATATAAATTGATCCATTATATGCATTTCTGTTTTCTGTTCCGTCATAAAGCTTACCGGAAACATAATCAAACACATCATTACCATATGGAGACTGATTATCCTGTGTAGCATACATCGTAGTATTCTGTTTATACCACTGATCATATACCGCTCTTTCGGCATTATATGTAATAGGCATATATGCGCGCTGACATGTTGTACAGAAAAGCAAGGAAACATTACCCTGTGTTCCGTAGTTTCTCATGTCGGCATTTGGATCCGGTACGATCTGCAAAACACTAACATGTTGTTTCTTCTCATTCGGCTTAATGTAAGTTGCTCCTGTAGTACTTGCTTTACTGTTTCCAAGTGCAACTTCCAGCTTCCAATAAATCAAACCACCCTTATACTCAGATAAATCGTAAGATAATTTACCATCCTTACCGGAAGCAACAGCCGCTTCCTCAAAAGCACCATTGTTATTATGATCAATATACAATTTCGATGTAGCATTGCTAACATTAACATCATACTTGAAATCAAGCTTTGTTGTTGTTAATTTTGTATTCTTATCATACAGATTGTAGTGAGCCGGTCTGCTTGTAACGGCCAAGATAAGTCTCTGTGTAGTACCATTATACAAGGTTCTTAAGCTTCCGCCGGTCGTGTCATCAAATACAGTTACCGATCCTGTAACAGTATCACCTAAACCGCCCAAATTATCCTGTACGACTGCATCCTGATCAAAATCTTCCAGAACATTATCCTTCGCAATATTTTTAGATAAGAATGCATACATGTTGGATTTTGAATCAAGTGTACTGTCTTTTATTGTGTATGCCTGTGTAAGCTGCTTCGAAACAACAAGCGGCATACCTGCACTGACATATTCGTTTAACTGTTTAACGTTATAATCAGATAAATCTCTCGCATTGTAGTTTTCCATCTGATAGAAGTATTTTCCGTTATAACCATCAATATCCTTATAACCTACACCACCTGCTTTGATAGGTGAAAAATTACGAAGCGTCGTAGACTCACCAACAGTTGTGTAAATATAAGCGCCATCAACAAGTGCTGTTCTATCACCGCCGATATAAATCAAATCGTACTTTCCTAACAAATCTGTACGATTTGCAGCAAACTCATCGATTGACATATGCTCAACCTTAACATCATCATAATTCATTCGAAGAGCCTGAGCAATCTTTGCTTCCGATAACTCCCAATCATAATACTCTCTTCCGTCAGCTATCTGATCCTTTGTAGTACCACTAGGAGCCATATTGGAACCTTCATCATAGTATGAAGATTTACCCGTAGCAATTGATAAATCAATTGGATAACATGGCTGAATCTCCAATACAGTAAATGAAGTAGAAGAACCCTTAGGACCTCCAATACCTCTATAAGATGAATTGTTAATTAAATCTGCGATTGGCTTACAAATGGATGAACTCTTGCTTGTCGCCATGGAAGCAACAGCAGAATTATTTGTAGGCATTACATTTGCATAGTTTGCAACACCTTCAGCCGTAGCAACCAAATAATACAATTCTTTATACTTAGAATCACTTGAATCATTCGCATCACCGGTACCGGTTCCCGAATTACCTCCGCCGCCACCCGGTGGAGTCTGTGTAGCAGTAGAAAGCGAACTGTCATAAATGATATACATCTTTGACTTCATTGCTGCAACCATTCTATCGTAAGCCGCTGCACCGATTTTAACATTCGAACATGTATCTTCAAAGATTACTAAATCATAACCATCCAATGGTGCCGAACCAATTTCGTCAATCTTTGCTGTAGAAACATCCACATAATCAGGACGATACTTATATCTTGTACTATATGCCTTTTTAAATGTCTCTCCGGCAACATACAATACTCCTTCCGGAAGGAAGGCATTTGTCTCTTTGCCAT
>CALYVE010000140.1 GCA_945492935.1 uncultured Lachnospiraceae bacterium | reverse complement strand
GGAACAGGCATTTGTTGATACGCTTACCGGTATGGATAATACACGCAGACAGACTATGGCAAATATTGCTTCGGTATTGAACCGCAAAACAGACCTTAAGGTTTCCGAAATCGTAGAGTTTCTGGAAGGACAACCGGAGTTTCATGATGCACTTGCAGAAATCAATGAAAAGCTTGCAAAGATTGGAAGAAGACTCAAAGAGGTCAATGCACATAATCAAAATTTGATTGAAGAATCATTATCTATGATTACCTACAATATCAACCTGTTACAAAACTTAAATCGTGCGCCCGAAACGGCGGAATATACGAGAGATATGTTCCGTGGGGCAGGCAGGTATCAGGGATCAGAGACAATACCTGCAACAGGAAGTTTTGACACAAAGAACTAGAATGCATCAGATGAAAAAACAACGCCATACCTTGTGGCGGTTGTTGTAAGAACTAAGGGAAGGTGAGCACATGAGCGGTACCATGGGAAGACTGTCGATAGGCGTTACCGGTTTACAGACAAATCAGTATGCCCTGAACACGACAGCACACAACTTAACAAATACACAGACAGATGGTTACAGCAGACAACAGGTTATGCTCACAGACAGAACGTACAACACCATCAGTTACCGTGCAAATGGCACGAATCAGGCCGGACTGGGTGTTGTTACAGCGAAGGTTAAGCAGGTGCGCGATACATTTGCCGACCTTGCATATCGATCAGAGAATGGTCGTCTGGATTATTACAAGGCACAGTATGAGGCGGTTTCCGAAATTGAGACATATTTCGGCGAATTGCAGGGCGAAGGTTACAATGAAACCATAAATAAGTTCTGGCTTTCTTTGGAGGAGTTACAAAAGGAGCCAAACAGCATAGTTACGCGTAGCGCAATGGTTGCAACCGCACAGAATTTGCTGGAGCGTACACAGGATATTCGTTCAAGCATAATTAACTATCAGCGTAATCTGAATGAGACAATTAAGGAACAGGTAAAGAGAATAAATGATCTTGCCGTAGCGATCAATGAATTGAACGAGCGAATCATTTCCGCAGAAGGATCGAATATTCAATATGCAAATGATTACCGCGATGCCCGAAATGCCGCGATTGATGAGCTGAGCGGCTTAGTTAAAACAGAAATCACAGATAACACGGACGGTTCCGTGGAAGTTTATATAGAAGGTCAGCTTTTAGTCACAAAAGGAAAGACCTATACATTAGATACAAAAAAGATTACCGACTGCGACGCATTTTTGACAGGTGCATACGACAAAATTGTCGAGGATGCGACAGACTTTGTTGTTCCGATATGGGGCACCGACGGAACACCGTTATTTAACATCGAAAGAATTCCTTCGACAGAGGCAAATACAGACATCGGAACGTTGAAGGGTATTATTATGTCGAGAGGATATTTTGTGAGTAATTACACGGATGTTCCGGTTCGACCAACAAAGCCAATTGCTGAAAATTTTGCGACAGATGCAGAATTTCAGGCGGCAATGGCGCAGTATACAACCGATCTTTCACAATATGTTAAGGATTTGGACTATTTCAATACGTATGTTGAACCGTATACAGCAACGAATCTTATGGCACAGTTTGACGTATTGATTCATGCGATGATGACAGGAATTAATGATGTTTTGTGCCCGAACAAAGAAGTTACTTTGCAAAATGGTACAGTAATCCGGATTCTGGATGAAGACAAGGCCGGAATCGGAATGGGCGTGGGCAATGAATACGCAGGTGTTGAACTGTTTTCACGCAAAGATATGCCACGCTATACAGAACAGACGTTAACCTATACAGATACGGATGGTACAGTGAAGACAGGTACCGTTAAGGTATATAATGAGGAGGATCCGGATGATCCGTTTAGCCTGTACACGATTGCAAACATGAAGGTTAATCCGGAATTACAGAAGAATCCTTCACTCCTTCCTTTGTCCGTAGTATCCGGAGAGGAAGCGCAAGGGGTGGCTGATCAATTGCTTTCTCTTTGGGATGTAAAATTCTCTACAGTCAGTCCGAATTCGTTAGTCGCATGTAACTTTAAGGATTACTACGCGGGTATGATTGAAGATTTGGGTGACCGAGGTTACACATTTAAGGCGATGATGGAAACACAGCAGCAGTCCGTGCTCGATATTGAGAATACAAGACAGCAGGTTGTTGGTGTATCGTCCGATGAAGAATTATCAAATATGATTCGTTTTCAGCATGCATATAATGCAGCAAGCCGATATATCAGTACCGTGTCAGAGATGATAGAACATTTAGTTACGACACTTGGCGCATAGTTAGGAGGTGACACAAATGCCATCAACATTTTTGGGATTAAACACAGGTCTTTCGGGACTGAATTATTTTCAGAATGCACTCAATACAACTTCGCATAATATTTCGAATGTAAACACAAAGGGCTATTCAAGACAGGAGATTATGGCGTCTGCGTCAAATCCGTTAAATGTAACAGCCTCTTACGGTATGGTTGGTACAGGTGTCTCTGCTACATCTGTTGAGCGCCAGCGGGATTTCTATTACGATACGAAATACTGGAAATCAAATACTACATACAACAAATACAATATTGCGAAGGAAAATCTTTCGCAGCTCCAGACTTATATGAATGAGATTAGCGGGGAGTCCGGCTATACTGCATGGATTTCGAGACTTTCAAATGCCTTGCAGGAGGTTGCGGATAATCCTTCGGACAATACAAGTCGTATTTCGTATACGTTAACGGCAGATTCATTCACGGATATGGTAAATGAAATGTCAAACAATTTCCAACGTACACAGAAGAGCATTAACGATGAAATAGAGCTTGCTGTCAGCGATATCAACAGTCTTGCAAAGCAGATTTATGAGCTTACGCAGCAGATTATCAGCATTGAAATCAGCGGGGCAAATGCAAATGATCTTCGTGACAAACGAGGAGAATGTATCGACAAATTGTCAAAATACACAGAGATAGAAGTAGAAGAGCATTCCATTATGTTTGGTGCAGGAAAGGATGCGGTGGAGTCTCACGCAGAGGCAATGTCCATTCGTATCGGAAATGTGATTCTTGTAGATGAGATGGAATACCATCAGCTTAAGGTTGTTCCGCGTGACCAGGCACTAAACCAGAACGATGCGGAAGGCCTTGTTGATATTCATTGGGAAAACAGTGACGGAAGCATCGGAGAAAAATTCAATGCGGTTAAGAATTCAGGATCGTTGGCAGGTTTGTTTGATATCAGAGACGGCAATAACGGTGAGAACTTCAAGGGGGATGTCATTGCAAAAACAGATACGCCACCGACGATTACGGTTGCGCTTTCTGAGGCGTTGCATGTCAGCAAGTTGAATATTCCGACACAGGGTACAATTACGCTCTACGGGAAAGACTATTTATATGACGGCTGGGAGGCGGAATACGATTCCGACGGAAATCTCAATAATTTTATTTTCACGAATCTGCTGCAGAAAACGGCTGACGGAAATAAGGTTACCGCGACATTTCCGGACGATTTGGTCGGACATCCGGCATCAATCGGAACCGTAAATGATACGAAGGGTATTCCTTATTATCAGGCACAGTTAAATGAAATGGTACGTAAATTTTCAAAATATATGAATGACCTTACAACCTCCGGTGTTGATGCAAAAGGAGAGGAAGGTCTCGACATGTTTACTGCCGAAGATATTTACGGAAATGATTATGTATTAAAGGGGACAATGGCGGGTGCCGGCGTGCTTCGTTCTTCGGAGTCAAGCTACTACCGAATCACGGCTGTTAACTGGGAACTGAATTCACAGTGGAAGACAGATGCAGATAAAGTTGTTGTTTCCTACAAGGATGATATTGAGCAGGGCGATGTTGAGTCGCGACCTATTATTGACAAAATAATTTACGGACTCACGGATACATCGATGTTTAGTCAGGGAACGGTATCGCAGTTTATGCAGGCGATGACGACGAATATGGCAGTTGATATTTCCAAGATGACGGTATTTTCAAGTAATCATGATGACATTCGATACACGGTTGATAACCAGCGCAAATCGGTTTCGAGTGTTGATCAGAATGAGGAAGCATCAAATCTTGTTAAATTCGAGAATTTATACAATTTGGCATCCAAGATTATTTCGGTCTTGAATGAAGTGTATGACAAGCTCATTAATGAAACCGGCTTATAATTAGAGACAGGCATTATAAGTCAAGAGATAATTTTCGCGAATAGCAAACTTACAGAAACGAGGCGATGATATGAGAATTACGAATCAGATGGTAACAGGCAACTCTCTTCGAAACATGCAAAAAAGTATGTCTGCCGTTAACAAAGCAACAGAGACTATGACAAGTGGAAAGAAAATTTCACAGGCATCGGATGATCCGGTTATCGCCGTTCGTGCGCTGAAGCTTCGCACAACTGTTAACCAGCTGGAGCAGTACAAGAAAAAGAACATTCCCGATGCAGATTCATGGCTCAAAATTACAACAACCTCATTGGATAATATTACAAAACGTCTGACGGATATTCAGAGCTACTGCGTACAGGGTTCGACAGATTCCTTTAACAGTACAAACCGCAGTGCAATTATTGATTCGCTCAAAGCCTTACAGGAAATGCTTTACAGCGAGGGAAATTCAACCTATGCGGGACGTTATATTTTTTCCGGATATAAGACGGAGCGTTCCCTTGCATTTCGTGAGACAGAAGATACATCCATTTATTCTTATGATATAACGCAGCATTTTGATGCGAAGGCACTTGACACAAAGCAGGTTGTTCTGGATGGTGTTGATTATACAAAGGTTGATGATTATATTGCAGATCCGACAACCTATACCCAGCCGAATCCGGAGCAGGTTTATCGTCTCAATCTTGCTTATGAGGGAATTGATAGCACGAACAACAATGGAGATACCGTGCTTGCGCTAAAGGCTGTTGATGCTGACGGAAATCCAATTGATTTATCCGGCTTTACAACAACCGTTATGGAGACGAATCAGGCGGATGATTACTATCGTGTAGGGGCAGACGACATTCACATAATAAAAGAGACCGGCGAAATCATTTTTGGAGAGAATGTATACAACACATTGAAGCAGGCGGATGACATTTCTGTTACATATGCAAAGAAGAAGTTTGATGGAGGAGATTTGCGTCCGGAGCATTATTTTGATTGTACGCTTTATACAAAGCAGCAGGATGGAAGTGTAAAAGATGTTGCATATTCAAGGCCTGAGGCTGGACAGAAAATTTTTTATGAGGTAAACTTTAATCAGAGCTTACAAGTAAATACAGAAGGTAATCCATCACTATCAGAGGAGATGACAAATAATATTAA
>CALYVE010000139.1 GCA_945492935.1 uncultured Lachnospiraceae bacterium | reverse complement strand
TGCACAATACTTAGGCGCAAAAGATATCGGACACATGAATATGATTTACACACTTGCCATGGTTGTGAATCTTGTGTTTGGTGTTGTGTTAAGTGGTATAATGGTGTTAGGAAGAAATGTGTTCCTCGACATTATGCAGGTTCAGCCGGAGATGAAGAAGGAAGCGAGCCTTTATATACTGATTGTCGGCGGACTTTTGTTCTTCCAGGCGTGCTACAATGTTATGCTGCAGATTCTTCGATGCAATGGGTACACAAAGGTTGGAATGTATGTATCAATCATCATGAATATTATAAATATCATTGGTAATTACGCATTCCTTTATGGACCTCTCAAGCATTATAATCTTGGAGTTGCGGGTGTAGCCATTTCGACAGTTGTTGCACGAGGTGTTGCATTGCTCGTTGCAATTACAGTGTTTATCAAGGTTAAAATCGGTAAGATTTCACTGAAATACATACGTCCGTTTCCGACCACATTTCTTGTTCAAATGCTCAAAATCGGCCTTCCGACGGCAGGCGAGAATATGTGCTACAATATGTATCAGCTTGTGCTTATGTCGTTTGTGAATCGGATGGGACAGGATGCAGTGAATGCAAGAATTTATTGTCAGTCCCTCATTCAGTTTGCAATGATTTTTTCAAATTCGCAGGGAATGGCTACCCAGATTATTACCGGCCATCTTGTCGGTGCCGGAAAGGAAGATGCAGCATATAAGAGAGTATTTAAGACACTTCGGTCGTCTTTGCCTATTACGTTTTGTCTCGCAACAATCAATATGCTAATCTCACCATTTACCATTCGTATTTTTACAAGCAATGAGAATATTATCAAGCTTGGATTTACAATTATGCTTGTCGATGTATTCCTTGAGCTTGGTCGATGCTTAAATGTTACGGTCGGAAGCAGCCTAAAAGCTTCCGGTGATTATTTATATATGTTCTTTGTCGGTGTGATTTCAATGTGGGGACTTGGAGCAACGGTTGGTTACATTATGGGTCTCGGAATTGGGCTTGGTGTTGCCGGTGTATATATTGGAACGGCGACGGACGAATGTATCCGAGGAATTGTGTTGCTCTACAGATGGTATAAGAAAAAATGGTACGGAAAAGGGATTGTTGAAAAAAAAGAATTGTCTTGAAAGTGACGGTTTTGCGTGGTTGCAACCGGTGGTTGACAAATTATACAGTGCAGTTGGTAGCGTGCAACTGCATCGTTTGGTATGGTTGAGCCATCAAACAAAACCGCGCATCGATGAAAATGCGTTGGGAGAAAGCGAGGAGAGAAAAAATGATTTTATCAGAAAAAATCATGAGTTTAAGAAAACAAAATGGCTGGTCCCAGGAAAATTTAGCCGATCAGTTGGATGTATCCAGACAGTCCGTATCAAAGTGGGAGAGCGGAACCTCAATTCCGGATATTGAGAAGATTGTTAAGATGAGTGAATTATTTAATGTTTCTACAGATTATTTATTGAAAGAGACAGATGATGAGGCAGATGTAAGAAAATTTGCGAATACGGAGGAAGGGTATGTAGAGCTATCCGAAGAAAAGAAAGGTCGAGAAATTTCAGTTGAATTTGCGACAGAATATTTGAGCCTTGTAGCGGGGATTGCCAAGCGTTTTGCCTTTGCTGTTGCAATTTGTGTTGCATCACCAATTCTTCTAATTATACTTTCGGGAATGGCAGAAGATCCATATTTCAATATATCGGAGAATTTGGCTGCAGGAATCGGCGTTCCGGTATTGCTTGTTATGATTGCTGTAGCTACAATGGTTTTCATTTTTGATGGTATGAAGCTTTCAAAGTATGATTTTCTTGAGAAAGAAAAGATTACACTCAAATATGGTGTGGAAGCGATTGTCGGCCGTGAAAAACAGGCATACGAAAAGGTATATACAATGGCAATCGTTATCGGCGTAGGGCTTTGTATTATCAGTGTAATTCCGGTTGTTGTAGCCGGCGCGTTGGAAGCAAGTGATTTCATTTGTATTGTTTGTACCGGCATCCTGTTATTTATGATTAGCATTGCAGTTTATTTGTTTGTTTCTTCCGGAATGGTTTACAGCAGCTACAAAAAACTTTTGCAGGAGGATGAGTTTTCGGTAGAAGAAAAGGAAGAAAAAGAAGAAGATGGCGATGCTGTTTCGACTTGGTATTGGTGTGTTGCGACCGCTGTATATTTGATATGGAGCTTTGCCACAAACGATTGGGATATCACATGGATGGTATGGATGATTGCAGGTGTACTTTATGCACCGTTTAAAATAATGGTACAAGCGATATGTAAGAATAAAAAACAGTAGGGACACCAAGCCCCTCTTGTTACAGAACTGCACTTTATGTTACAATATAAAGTGCAGTTTTTTGTTGTCTACCGCGCCACGAGGCCGCGGTAGACAACAAAAAAGACACTTCGTGTCAAGATTTATTATGAAATATAAGAGGATATATATGAGACATCCGGAGCTATTAATCCCTGCAGGGGATTTGGAAACATTAAAAATCGCAGTTATGTACGGCGCTGATGCAGTTTATGTTGGCGGAGAGCTTTTTAGTTTGCGTGCAAAGGCGAAAAATTTTACAATTGAAGAATTAAAGGAAGGCGTTGAATTTGCACATGCCCATGGCGTACGTGTCTACATTGCCTTCAATATATTTGCTTTTCACGGGGAGATTGAGGAGGCAAGAGCGTATTTGGTAAGACTTCGCGAAGTTATGTCGGATGCGTTTATCGTTTCCGATCTTTCCTTAATTGAAATGATGAAGGAAATAATTCCTGAGGCAGAGATTCATGTGAGCACACAGTGGAACAATTCGAACTATGAAACCTTTCATTTCTGGTATGGGCTTGGCGCTCGAAAGGTTGTTGTGGCAAGAGAATTATCCATTGCTGAGATTAAGGAGATTCGTGCACACATTCCCGAGGATATGCTTATTGAGTGCTTTATTCACGGAGCTATGTGTATCGCGTATTCGGGAAAATGTCAGCTGTCGTCCTGCTTTACCGGACGGGATAGCAATCATGGTGCATGCACACATCCATGCAGATGGAAATTCGCGCTTTATAAGGGCAATGAAGACGGGGAAGAAATGCCCGAGCAGATTAGTGAAGATTATGCATACTTTATGAATTCAAAGGATCTGTGCATGATTGAGCACATTCCTGATTTGATTGACGCCGGAATAGACAGCTTCAAGATAGAAGGCCGTATGAAGACGGTGCTTTATGTCGCAACGGTCACCCGTACCTACCGCATGGCAATTGATGCGTTTTTGCGTAATCCGGAAGAATATCAGGCGAATATGAAGACTTATCTTGCAGAGATATCAAAGGGAACGTTTCGGGATTATACAACAGGCTTTTTCTATGGAAAGCCGGAGCATGATGCGCAGATTTATGACAATAATACTTACGTGAAGAATTACACATATCTGGGATATGTTGAAGAACTTTCAGAGGATGGAATGGCCATTATTACGCAGCGGAATAAGTTTTTTGTGAATGATACAATTGAGATTATGAAACCGGATGGTCGCAATATCAGTGCAAAGATTGAAGCAATTTACGATGAAACGATGCGACCGATGGAAAGCTGTCCGCACCCAAAACAGAAGCTTTCCATTAAGCTTAGTGAGGCGGTTGAACAATATGATGTATTCCGCAAGTTTGATGAGGTGAATTTCTAATATGGCAGAACAAACATATACGCTTTTAATCGTTGAGGATGATAAGACAATAGCAGAAAAGGTGCAGGCACATTTAACGCAGTGGGGCTATTTGGTCGTGCTTGCAACAAATTTTCGAGATATTCTGGCAGATGTGGCAGCCTGTAAGCCGGATCTTATCCTGATGGACATTACGCTTCCGTATTTTAATGGTTTTTATTGGTGCAGAGAAATTCGTCGCATGTTCAAAATTCCAATCGTATTTCTTTCGTCAGCAAGTGACAATATGAATATTGTTATGGCGATGGACATGGGTGGTGACGATTTCATTGCGAAGCCGTTTGACCTTACAGTGCTTACAGCCAAGATTGGAGCAATCATAAGACGCAGTTATTCGTATGCAGGTAAAATTGATGCAATTACCCGTAACGGAGCGACTCTCAATTTACTCGATAACAGTCTTAGTTACCGCGGGGAGCACGTTGCGTTTTCCAAAAATGAATTTCAAATTCTTGCTCTACTAATGGAACAGGCAGGTAGCATTGTAAGTCGTGATACAATTATGATGAAGCTTTGGGATGATGAAAATTTTATTGATGATAATACATTGACAGTAAACATTACCCGAATCCGAAAGAAATTAAATGATATTGGACTTACGGATTTTGTAATGACAAAGAAGGGACAGGGATATATCGTTCCGTAAAAGGTGGAATCCATGGGAAAAGCGAATTTTAAAAATTATATCCTATCAAGAAGGCATGGTATTGTTCTGTATATCGTGAGTGTTTTTATTTTTGTAATTGTTTTTCTTCTTAGTCACGTATCGTTAAAATATGTCTGGTATCCGGCGTTGCTATGTTTTTGCGTATATGTGATACTTGGTATTTATGATTTTTCAAGATTTCGCAAGCGTCACATACAGCTTGTCCGGTCTTTGGATGCGATTGATGTTTCCCTCGAGAATTTGCCGGAGACAAATGAGCTGATTGAGACAGATTATCAGGTGCTTCTTGAGGAACTGAAGAAAAAAAAGGACAACAGACTGGTGGAAGATAATCAAAAGGCAAAGGAACTTGAAGAATATCTTACACTTTGGTCGCATCAGATAAAAACACCGCTTACCGCATTGCAGCTTACGACGGCTTCTGTTTCTGAACCGGTAAAGTCTGAGACACAGGAACAGATTTTTGAAATTGAACAATATGTTGATATGATGCTTCAATATATTCGTTTGCGCGATAATACATCTGATTTGGTGTTGCAAAAATATCCGCTTCGCAGTATGGTGCATCAGGCAGTCAAATACTATTCACGTGTTTTTATTGCAAAGAAAATTTCCGTAAAGATAGATATTGAGGAACAATTAAAGGTTGTAACAGATGAAAAATGGCTCGTTTTTGCGTTAAAACAGCTTCTTTCGAATGCATTAAAATATACCGAAGCAGGTTCTATAAGCATTCGGGTAAGACTTGCTGACAGTAAAGACGCATCCATTTGTTTGCAGATTGAAGATACCGGAATTGGTATTGCAAAAGATGATTTGCCGCGAATTTTTGAACGTGGGTATACAGGTTATAATGGTCGCAAGGATAAGAAAGCAACCGGTCTTGGTTTGTATTTGACAAATCAGGTGCTTTCTATGTTAAATCATTCAATTTCCATAGATTCTATGATCGGGCAGGGGACA
>CALYVE010000138.1 GCA_945492935.1 uncultured Lachnospiraceae bacterium | reverse complement strand
GATTTTGGAGCATGTGTTACATTTTCACCATAAATCGCTTTAATTTGTGAATCAAATACCACCTCTAAATCACTCGCATCATAAGCAGTATTGTTTGTATCAACACAAAGAATCAACGCTGCTTCAGATTGTGAATTGACAAAACAGGCCGCATCAATGGATGAATTATCCGGACTGTACTCAAACCCTTCCGGTAACTGCATCGTTACCTTCTGAAAAGTAACAGAACCATTGTCAGCTACAGAAATCTCTTCTGTTGTTTCTTCTGTCGAAATCTCTGTTTCATCTTCTGTCGTTTCCTCTGTTGAACCATCATCCACAGGTACCACAACGGTTTCTGTCGCATTTTCTGTAGTTGCTTCAGTATCCGTTGCAAGCTCATCCATATCGGTATTGTCTCCAACATCAACACTATTGGAATTATCAGTAGTTATCAATTCCTCTGTTTGTTTATCCGAAGATTTGCCACACGCCAAACAAAAGCATGAAAGTACAATCATTATCGATAAAGCAAACAAAAGTCTGTTAAATCGTTTCATATATTGAATCTCCAAATAATAATTACATTGTTAATATTATTTCATTTGTTTCGTCTAACATATCATCTGTTACATAATTATCTGACAATGCTTTGCCATTTAATGTAATACTCTTGTAACCCGACTGCGCTCCATCAGGATTATTTACTACAATATGAATATGCTTTCCGCGGAAATCCTTATCAATTTCAAATGATTTCCATTCGCTTGGAATCGAAGGTGCAATACGTAAACCTTCATAATCAGGTCGCATACCGAGAATACCTTCCACACAACCTACCATAACTGTAGATGCTGTACCTGTTAACCAGTGTACGTGGGAACGTCCTTCAAACGGACTTTCACTACTCTCAGTAAACTGGCCGTGACAATAAGGCTCAAGCTTACGTATTTCAGCCTTATCATTCATAGATGCAGGTGAACTTTCCGTAAAGTACTCAAATGCACGATTACCATGTCCCATAAGAGCCTCGGCAAGAATAATCCATCCCTGTGGCTGTGAGAAAATACCGCCATTTTCTTTTGTTGATGGATTAAAGAGCAACATTAATGCTCCTTCAAAAGCATGATCTACATAAGAAGGTGCCATAAGTCTTACACCATACGGTGTATTCAACTCACGATGAACGGATTCAAGAGCCTTCTCTGCCTGATCCTTAGAAGCAAGACCGCTTATTACAGCCCATGACTGTGGATTCAACCACATATTTGCTTCTTTGTCATTCTTCGATCCGATAATCATGCCGTCTTCCTTATATCCACGAATATAACGATCATCTTCCCAGCATTTTTCCTGAATGGTATTTCCTAATTCTTTCTGAATCTGATCAAGATATGAGAGATATTCTGTGTCATTTTTACGAACAGCCCACTCACGAAGCATTGACATAGCATAATAAAGCTGCATAGCAACGAAGGTTGACTCACCCTGCTTGCCAAGTCTCAAACAATCATTCCAGTCAGCATGCAAACCGGCCGGCATACGATTGTTACCAAGTCGATTCATTGAGAAATCAATTGCACGCTTCAAATGGTCATATACCGTACCTTCTCCTCCATTTGCATAGAGAATTACCTCATCCATAAAATCAACATTACCTGTTTCAGCAATATATTTACGAATAGTCGGGAATAACCATAATGCATCATCCGCACGATATGCAGGATGACCGGTCATCTTAACCCATTCCGGATCGTCCGGTGTGCCTGAATTACCAGGAACAAAATCAAATACTACAAGCGGAAGTCCGCCACCGTTATTTACCTGAGCAGATAACATAAAGCGAATCTTATCAACAGCCATCTCCGGTGCAAGGTGAATTATACCCTGAATATCCTGAACGGTATCACGATAGCCATATCCGTTTCGAAGACCACAATAAGAGAACGATGCAGCTCTTGACCAAATAAATGTCATAAAGCACTGATAAGCATTCCATGTATTAATCATGGCATCGAACGATTCACTTGGTGTCTTAACCTGCAAATGAGAAAGCTTTGCATGCCAATAATTCTTAAGCTCAGCAAGCTCCTTAGCACACTTTGTCGCAACATCACTATAAGATGCCATAACAGCATCTGTTTCTTCATCGTTCTTCATTCCAAGAACAAAAGCAAATTCCTTGCTCTCGCCGGGTGCAAGCGTAATCTTTGTTTCCAAAGCACCACATGCATTCGAGTTGTAGTTTAATGCATTTCCACAATTTCCGTTTAAGACAGAAACCGGATTACTGTAGGAATGGTATCTTCCGAGGAATGCCTCCTTATCACCTGAATAGCTGCTTACGTCTGCTCCGACAAGTCCAAAAAATCTGGTAAACGCAACACTGCCATTGATTGCAGAACCCTTATTTACATTCTCGTTGATTACCTGCTTAATACGATTACCCATAAAGTATGTTCTTGTAATAAACAACGTATACTGAAGGTTAACCTGATCCTGCTCATAATTATTATCATTTGTAAATTCGCAATAACCAAAAACAGAAAGATTTCTTGTCTTATCAGAATTATTTGTAAGCTTTACCTTCCAAACCTCGTGTGTCTTATCAAGTGGTACATAGTAAAGCACCTCAGAATCAATGCCCGAGTAAGATGCTTTCATATTAGTGTAACCGGTACCATGGTGGCACTCACTCTTATAGACTGACAAATCCTTTCCAACCGGTTGCCATGATGCCGACCAGTAATCTGCATTATCATTATCACGAATATATACATATCGACCCGGCTGGTCAAAATTGTTAAATACATAACGAAGAATTCTTCCGTTTGCACCTGATTTTACGAAGCTGTAACCACCGGCATTATTTGAAATAATTGCCCCATATTCCGGTGAACCAAGATAGTTAGCCCATGGTGCAGGAGTATCCGGTCTGTCAATTACATATTCCTTGGCATTTTCATCAAAATATCCAAATCTCATGAATTCCCTCCTTGTATAAACTGCTTATGCATTTATTCTTTCCAGTATTATTACACATGCCGCACAGAATGTACGGCATGTGTATCGAATTTATTTCATAGTTTCCAATAAAATCATTTATTCAGCATCCTTGAGTGAAAGGCTGATCTTGCCCATACGGTCAATATCAAGAACCTTAACCTTAACCTCGTCACCGATGTTAACAACATCTTCAACCTTCTCTACTCTGTGATCAGCAAGCTTTGAAATGTGAATTAAGCCATCCTTGTTTGGTGAAAGTTCAACGAAAGCACCAAAATTCATAATACGAACGACCTTGCCTTCGTAAATCTGGCCAACCTCAATCGGATCAACGATGGAACGAATAATCTTAAGAGCCTTATCCATACCTGCCTGCTCTACGCCGCAGATAGAAACTCTTCCATCATCGTCAATATCAATCTTAACACCTGTTTCCTCAATAATGCTGTTGATTGTCTTACCTCTTTGACCGATAATTTCGCCAATCTTCTCCGGATCAACCTGTGTCTGAATAATCTTTGGAGCAAATTCTCCGACTGTTGGTCTTGGCTCAGCGATTGCTGGCTTCATACATGTATCCATGATAAAAAGTCTAGCTTCACGACAACGGGCAATAGCTCCTTCAACGATAGGTCTTGTTAATCCATGAATCTTAATATCCATCTGAATGGCTGTAATACCTTCCGTTGTACCTGTAACCTTGAAATCCATGTCGCCGAAGAAATCCTCAAGACCCTGAATATCTGTAAGTAATACGTAATCATCATCTGTATCACCTGTTACAAGACCGCATGAGATACCGGCTACCATCTTCTTAATCGGAACACCGGCAGCCATAAGTGACATACATGACGAACATGTCGATGCCATAGATGTTGAACCATTTGACTCAAATGTTTCTGATACGGAACGAATTGCATATGGGAACTCTTCTTCAGAAGGAAGTACCGGAAGCAAAGCTCGCTCTGCAAGTGCACCATGTCCAATTTCACGACGTCCCGGTCCTCTTGAAGGTTTTGTCTCACCAACCGAGTATGATGGAAAATTGTAATGATGCATATATCTCTTTGTTGTTATATTCTCATCAAGTCCATCCAGCTTCTGAGCCTCAGAAAGAGGTGCCAATGTTACAACGTTACAAATCTGGGTCTGACCTCTCGTAAACATAGCAGAGCCATGAACTCTAGGAATAATATCTACTTCTGCGGCAAGTGGTCGAATCTGGGTAATCGCACGACCATCCGGTCTCTTATGATCCTTCAGGATCATCTTACGTACTGTCTTCTTCTGATACTGGTAAACAGCCTCATCAAGTACTGCTAACCATTCCTCATTATCAGCAAAAGCTTCTTCAAGCTTTTCCTTTATCTGGCGAATATTCTCCTCACGAACCTGCTTCTCATCTGTAAATACAGCTTCCTCCATCTGTTCAGGAGTTACAATTGTCTTAATTGCAGCGAAAAGCTCTTCCGGTACTGCACAGCTTGTGTATGCATGCTTTGGCTTGCCACACTCAGCAACAATCTGGTCGATAAATGCAATAACCTTCTGGTTCAACTCATGCGCTGCATAAATTGCCTCAATCATCTTTGCTTCCGGAACTTCGTTTGCACCTGCCTCAATCATGATAACCTTATCGCGTGTAGAGGCAACTGTTAACTTAAGGTCAGAAACAAGATTCTGAGCAGAATTCGGGTTAAATACTAACTCACCATTAATCATACCAACCTGAGTTGTAGCACATGGGCCATCAAACGGAATATCTGAAATAGCTGTTGCAATTGCAGAACCAAGCATAGCCGTAAGCTCCGGTGAACATTCAGGATCAACTGACATTACCATATTATTAAGTGTAACATCATTTCTGTAATCCTTCGGGAATAAAGGTCTCATAGGACGATCAATAACTCTTGACGTAAGAATCGCATTCTCACTTGCCTTACCTTCACGCTTATTAAATCCTCCCGGAATCTTTCCTACAGAATACAACTTTTCTTCATATTCAACTGAAAGTGGAAAGAAATCAATTCCTTCTCTTGGCTTCTCTGAAGCAGTTGCTGTTGAAAGAACAACCGTATCACCATAGTGCATCAAGGCTGCACCGTTTGCCTGCTTAGCAACTCTGCCAACATCAACACGAAGTGTTCTGCCGGCAAGTTCCATCTCGAACTTTTTGAACATAATCAAAACTCTCCTTAAAATAATATTTGAATTAAGACTCCGAAACGACTGAAAATTGTTTTTTTAACCGTAAAATCGTATTATCTTGCTGTAAAAAAGCAATTTTCAGTAGTCTCGGTATTGCCTTAACACAGTCTTATAAATTATAGCATTTTATCATTCATTCTTCAAGCCCTTAATAATACATATATGTTATATCATGTCAATCAGATGGAATTGATTCATCAGCAATTCTTTTGATTTTATAGGATGTGTGAAGCACTTTCCTATGCAATAAAAAAAGAGTTCCGCAAGCGGAAGTTGTTATGCA
>CALYVE010000137.1 GCA_945492935.1 uncultured Lachnospiraceae bacterium | reverse complement strand
AACAACTCGGTTAACAGCCGAGTGCTCTACCATTGAGCTATCGAGGAATATGAAGCGATTATCAAAACCGCAAGTTTGATTATATTGAAAAAATGCTGATAAGTCAACACTATTTTTCAAAAACGGAGATGGAGGGATTTGAACCCTCGCGCCGCGCAAACGACCTACACCCTTAGCAGGGGCGCCTCTTCAGCCACTTGAGTACATCTCCAGTGCCTAAATCCTACCAAAAATGGTTGTATTAGGTTGTGTAGTTAACACGCTTGACTATAATAGCAAATATCAAACCATTTGTCAAGGGACTTTGAAGTCTCATTTCTACTCTTTCTTTCGTGCTTTTACAACTTTTTTCGTGTTACCAACGATAAAGCATATGAAGCTCCGTAAAATACCGTTGTTGCGATTCCGGCAATGAGGATTCCCTTCTTTGCCGTCGGTCCGTTTAGTCCCTCACCGATCAAACGCAACGTCCAATCAAATATTTTGTCCTGATTTTCCATGCTAAAGAGTTTAATATTACCGTACAATCCGTAAATTATGATTCCGAATATAACTGCAAACATTAAAATGATCTTTATGTATCCGCCATATACCGTTCCGAATCGAAGCATACACGGAAGCTCGAGAGCCGCCTGAAATACAAAAAAAATCACAAACAAAAGGATGAAAGATTTGCTGACACAAACGCCGTTAATTTGATACGCAACCTCATTGACAAACCATGCATATGCACCGGTAATGAAATAAAATACCATCGATAAAATGTATTTTTGTGCAATATAGCCTTTTCTGCCTGTTATTGTTGTTGCCAAATACATCTGCCAGATTGTCTGCTCATTTTCTTTTATTATACTATTAATCAGTGTTCCCATAATTATAAACATAATAAACGAAAGGAAGAAATATCCCGCATTTAACAGCAACAAAATGACACTATCCTCTAATACGGATGCAGATACTTTCAAATAAAAAGGAATCGAAATTCCAAGTAGAAGAAGGATTGTGGTCCGGAACATTTTGGTATTTGTATAATAATCATTTTTTAAGATGCCCCACATATACGTTCCCTCCTTTTTACCTGACGAAGTGTTGCAAAGTATGCCCACGCAAGAAACAAAACATGTACAATCAAAATGATAGGTACAATCCAAACCCAGTTATTTGAAAGCCATGGTTTAAACCCACCTGCTTTTGTAATCGGCGCAACAAGCTTCGAAATAATCCTCCCAAGGCCATCCTCTGCTCCGAAAAGCGCTTCCGGAATGCCGATGGCATAAAATCCGCCAATCAAAACAGCGACAGGCGTTGATATTGCCCGCGCCGCATTTTTATGCTTGTATGCAAGCGGAACGCTGATGCACGCCATACAATTAATAACAACACTTATTCCGATGCCGATAAGAATACCGATTCCAACATCCGAAAAACCATATAATATTCCAAAAATCAAACCATATACCACAGTTGCAAGACTGCAAACAACAAACGCAGTTAATAGTTCATATACCTTAACCTTTGTCTTATCCTGATCAGATACAGGACCCGAATATGCATACATTACAAATTTGCTTTTTATATCCATCTCAATCGTATTTACTGTAAAAAAAGCACTTTCACATCCAAGCAACAATGCAATGAGAAACGGAAATGTCTTCTCACTTGAACGCTTTCCATATTCTAAATCCTCCGGCGGAAAGCTTGCGAGATTCCCATAATCATACGCCGATCTCCAAAGAATTCCGAATACAAGAAGAAGTACAAATGTGGAAATCATGATGAGAAGCATCTTTTTGCTAAGATAGAGATCCTTCTTGTATAAACCGATCATATACGCCACTCCCTTCCTGTAAGTCCACGTACATAGAAAAGTAAAATGTCATCAAGCGATGCAGAATCGACAACCGCTCCGGCATATTTTGACCCGGTTTGCGTGCGATTTTTAATCATGACCGAAGCACCAAAATCATTGCGGCGAATGCTTACTATATCTGCTTCATCAATTTCCTTGATATACGCCTCTTCACACTGTATAATTCCATGATTTTCTAAAATCTCATCCTTATAACCGGACAGAAGAAGCTGTCCGTTATGAATAAATGTCACACAATCAGCGATTTTTTCAAGATCGCTTGTAATGTGGGAGGACATAAGAATTGTATGCTCCTCATCCTGCATATATTCCATAAAAACGTCTAACATCTCGCTACGAACAACCGGGTCGAGTCCGGAAGTTGCCTCATCCATGATCAGAAGCTTTGCATCATGCGAAAGCGCAGTCGCAATCTGGAATTTCATCTTCATGCCCTTTGAAAAATCACCAAGCTTCTTTTTCTCCGGCAGGTTAAAGCGCTTTAAATAATGAAAAAACACTTCACTGTTCCATTTTTTGTAGATTGATTTTAATATTCGATCAACCTTGCGGGCATTTAATCCTTCATGAAACGGAAGACTGTCAAAAACGACCGCGATATCATCCTTGTACTGTTTTTCTTCTGTGACACTGTCAAACCCTAAAACCTTTATGTCTCCGGAATTTGGCTTGATTACATTCAAAATGGCTTTGATTGTTGTACTTTTTCCTGCACCATTCTGACCGACAAAGCCCATTACGCAGCCCTTTGGTACTGTGAAGCTAAGCGCACCTAATGTAAAACCATCGTATACCTTTTTTATTTGATTAATTTCAATTGCATTTGTGTAATCCATTTGCACCCTCCATGCTAATCTTCATACAAAAGCGAAATCATTTCCTGTAATTCTTCTACAGAAATGCCTCCCTGCTTTGCTTCTGTGACCGCTGCCTGTAAATGCTGCTCTGTTATGCGAAGACAATTTTCGCGAATTGCTTCGGTGTTCTGCTTCCCAACGAAGCAGCCCTTTCCGGCAACTGTTACAACCAGACCGGCCTTCTCAAGCTCCTCATATGCACGCTTCGTCGTAATAATACTGATTCGAAGCTGTGCTGCCAGTACACGCATAGACGGAAGAGCGTCCCCTTCCTTTAATTCTCCGCGTAAAATGCACCCTCTGATTTGCGAAACAATCTGCTCGTAAATCGGTTCTCCTGACGAGTTACTAATAATAATATTCATGAATAAATCCTTTCTTTTCGCTAAAACTGTCAATGAATTTTAGTCAATAACGAAAAAACAACTGTGTATATACCGTGTATATCTGTTATGCACAGTATATACGGTATATACACAGTTGTCAATACGAATATCAATACAATTACAAATTTTATAAGATTTCAAATGATATAATTGTATTGATGTGATTTTCTTCCTCGTTATAGAAGACCTTCAGCTTCGATCCTTCCTCTATGAAAATAGCGGTTTCATCATCTGCAAAATTCTGCTTAAACACTTCCCCTTTTGTGTCTGTAATGTACACATAGGTTGCACCATCCATAGTAATATAGCGGATTTCCTTAACCGTAATTGTCTTGTTTGGAGTCTCTTCGGATACCGATACCCCACTGTCAATCAGACCATTTTCGGCAAGCAGCTTGCGATAGCTTGTAAGCGCTTCCTTCTGGGTTGCGCCGGTTGCAACAATATTGTATTTCTCGACGTTTACCATCGCATACATTTTGACAAGACCCGCATTATCCTTCATAACCATGATATAGGTTGGCGCACCATTAATATTAATGAGCGATGGGAACGATGCCACATACCCGAGATGCTGTACCTGACCTTGTGCGGAAGACATTGCAGAATGTTCCTCTGCTCCTGCGATTGCAAAATATTTACTCTCCGCTGTTCTTGAATTCATAAGAATAAATCCGATATTTGACTGGTCACCCGTTACAGAAGTAACACCTGTATATACCCAGACATCGCCGTCCATAACCTTGTAACCAAAATCATCTGTCGTGACTTTACAACCCTTGTTGCCAATCACGCTGTTTACAAAACCACCATCTAACATACCATACCAGTTAAACTTATCACATGCTAACTGTCCGTCGTATACTCGGTCTACCCAGGTTGGAACTTCATCTACATCATAAGATGAACAATCACCGGTACATGGATCACAAATTACAACCTTATCCACATCCTTTGCACCAAACAGTCCTGCATTTGGTTTTAATGTCGGACAAATATAGTATGGATTTCCATCATTATCAAGCTCAAAATAAAATCCATTAAACTCATAGGTAGGATACTTCATCTGAACGTGTCTTTTGAGATTCTTTCCAAAATATGCAGAAGGAGAATAATTCATTGCTTTCGGCAATTCAACGTATTTTGCTTCATTTTTGACCGGATCAACAAGGACATATCCCGGGATACCACTTGACTTATTGTTTAAGTATTTGAAAAAGCCTGCATATTCAAGTGGTGCAACCTTCATTGGCACACCATTGTAATCAATGGTACTATAATCATCACTAACCTCGTACTGGCTGACAACATCAGAGAGCGATCCGATTGCACGCTCACCAAGGATTCTTGCACTATCGGTATCCATCAGTGCAATGTTGCTGACATTCTCACTTTCCGGAACATCCGTTGCAAAATCTCCTTCCTGAATTTCGATAACATTTGAATATTTCGATGCCATGAATATCTTAGAGGATACAATCCCTCCGATTATAATAACTGCAAAACAGCCTATCGCTCCAAAAAATGTAAATTTTGCAACCGGCGTCACACCATCAACCTTCTTGTTATGCGCAAGCTCAACGATCTGGCTCTCTGTAACATCAAGTGAACAAACACAAATCGCTGCTAACGTGATTGCAAGCCAAACCCAAAAACCGGGTCTGTGAATATTGATTGCCGGCGTTGCAAAATAATAAAACACTGCCTCAAAAACGAATAAGAAAATATAACGAAATATATTCTTCTTACTGATTTTTCCATAGGTCTTCTTTGTCTTAGTCTTAGCTTTATCCTTAACCTCTCTTGGGTCTTCAACATCGTACTCAACCTTGACTTTTTTGTTTTTTCTTTTGATTTCCCCCATGAAAAATCTCCTTTCTATCCTCAAAAATACTACTTTTCAGCATGTTCCTGATTTCTTCTTATCTGCTATTTTCCTGCCTTGTAATCTGCGACTGCTGTCTCATATAAATTGTTACCATCACTGTCAACGACAACGATGCATGGAAAGTTTTCAACACGCATCTCTCGAATTGCCTCTGTTCCAAGATCGTCATATGCAATAACTGTAGACTCCTTAATACATTTGGAAAGAAGTGCACCGGCTCCGCCGACAGCTGCAAAATAAACAGCCTTATTTTCTACAATCGCATCCAAAACTGCCTGACTGCGCTTTCCTTTTCCGATCATGCCTGTTAACCCTTTTGTCAAAAGAAGCGGTGTGTACTTATCCATACGACTGCTTGTTGTAGGTCCTGCAGAACCGATTACCTGCCCTTCCTTTGCAGGTGTCGGTCCTAAATAATAAATAACCTGATCTGTAATATCAAGTGGCAAAACACCCTTTTCAAATAGTGTTGCCGCATCTGCCGTTTCATTTACCTTTCCATCTTCTTCTGCCTGCAAAATCGCATCATACATACGCTTATGTGCAGCA
>CALYVE010000136.1 GCA_945492935.1 uncultured Lachnospiraceae bacterium | reverse complement strand
TCTTTTGATTGCACTGCCGGCAGGGCCCCGCGCCACAAGGCCGCGGTATACAAAAGAAAGAATTGCTTCATCAGAAATTCTTTTGATTGCATGGGATGTGTGAATCACTTTCCTACGCAATAAAAAATAAGTCATTGAATATATCAATGACTTATTTAGAAGCTAAACAAAAATTAGTCAGCCTTAATAATCTTCTTCTTGTTATATGAACCACAAGCCTTACAAACGCGGTGTGGCATCATCAAAGCACCACACTGGCAACGTACTAAACCAGGAACTTCCATCTTCCAGTTTGCTCTACGCTTGTCACGTCTTGCTTTTGAACTTTTATTCTTAGGACAAATTGACATTTGGTTACACCTCCCTTAAAAATCACACTTTGCACATTATACAAAGAAATAAAATACTTGTCAACATAAAATAAGAAAAATATTAAAAAAATCACATTAAAGCAACTGTCTCGCGTGCAATTGCAAGTTCCTCATTTGTCGGAACTACAAACACCGGAACTTTTGAGGCATCTGTCGAAATTCGAACCTCACTACCGCGCAATTTGTTTTGCTCATCATCAATCTCAACACCAAGATAACCTAGTCTTTCGCAAGTTAGCTTACGAACACGTGAATTATTCTCACCGACACCTGCCGTACATGCTATGGCATCAATTCCGTTCATTGCAGCAACATAGCCTCCGATAAATTTTGCAGCCTGATAACAGAATACCTGCATAGCTAACTTACATTGATAATTATCCTCTGCGATTCCTTTTTCAATATCACGGAAATCACTAAATCCGCCCGACATTCCACGCATACCGGATTCTTTATTCAGAATTGTCATAATCTCCTTCAGAGTCTTGTTTTCTTTTTCGCAAAGAAATTCTATAATTGCAGGATCAATCAATCCGCTACGAGTGCCCATGGAAATACCTTCCAGCGGAGTTAGTCCCATCGTTGTATCAACCGACTTACCACCCTGCACTGCGCAAATACTAGAGCCGCTTCCGAGATGACAAACGATTATCTTTGTATCCTTAATATCCTTACCTAAAAGTTCTGCTGTTCTTTTTGAAACAAAGCTATGACTTGTACCATGGAAGCCATAACGACGAACTTTATATTTCTCATAGTATTCATAAGGAATACCATAAATGTATGCGTAATCAGGCATTGTCTGATGAAATGCAGTATCAAAAACAGCAACCTGCATAACATTCGGCATTAATGACTGACATGCATCAATACCAATTAAATTTGCCGGATTATGCAATGGCGCCAGATCATTGCATGACGCAATTGCATTTTTCACCTCATCATTAATTACGACAGAGCCTGCAAACTTCTCGCCACCGTGAACAACTCTGTGGCCGATTGCATCAATTTCATCAAGAGAACGAATCGCACCATATTCATCATCTGTCAAATAATCCAATACATAACGGACAGCTGCACTGTGATCCGGCATTGGAATTTCTTTCTTTATTTCATTCTTTCCCGGAATTTCATGCTTAATTGAACCGTCAATTGTGATACGTTCACAGATTCCTTTTGCAAGCACTTTCTCACTTGAAGAATCAATTAACTGGTATTTTAAAGATGAGCTTCCGCAATTAATCACTAAAACCTTCATAATAGTCTCCTTTATTTATATTCTAATCATCATAATGATCACTATCAACAATCAGTCTTCCTCTGCCATGATTTTTTCCATAGTACATTGCTTTATCTGCCCGACTGATCATATTATTTGTATTATCACAAATCGTAGGATATGTTGTCATACCGATACAAACGTCAACCGAAATGATTGTATTGTTGTAATTTACACGCAATGCTTTAATATTTTCATGAAGTTCTTCAAATACTTTAAGAGCTTCATCTGACTCATATCCAGGTAAAACTACAAGAAATTCCTCACCGCCAAACCGGCAACAATATCCATTGTATTTCTTTGCAAGAGCATCGGTTGCCTTTGCAACATTTATCAGTACCTCATCACCTGCTAAATGACCATATGTATCATTTACATGCTTAAAATGATCAATGTCAAACAATGCAATCGAGATTGGTGTTTCTTTATTTTTTGATTTCTTACAAGATGCATTAAACAGTTCGGTAAAATATACGCGGTTATAAATCCCCGTAAGACCATCATGACGTGCCATATTTTGCATATTGAGATACATAGCTTTATTCTTCAATGCCAGTCTGATACCGATAATATCTGCATCAAATTTATTCGTTCCATGTACAAAGTATCTGTCATCATTCGATGCTACAATCATAAAACCATAGTTTTTTGTCTTATCAAGAATCGGAATGATTGCCATAGACCGGATATTTGATTCCCCAATAAAATGAAAAGCAGCAAGTTCTTCTGCACCGGAATATATAACAGGTTCTTTATGTTGCGAAATAAAATCTGTATAGAGCTTCGAAATATCTTTTTTTAGTCTGCGCTCAACAATCGCAATATCTGATTTAATAACAACAAGCGACTGCATATCAGATATTTTGCTGCCCGACAGATAAATCGCACAAAGCTTTGCTTTTCTCACTTCAACAATAGAATGTGCCATAACCTCTATACACTTTGGTATATCAAAAGAAGAAACGATATACTGTAAAACCTCTGTTTGTGCAACAATATCCCGATTTGTTTCTTCCATTTCACGATTTGCACGGGAAAGGTCTATTTTCTGGAAATTAATCTGCTCATTAACATTCTTCATTCTGTCACGATATTCTGTTAATTTCATATTAGCATCGTCTAATTCGCCGATTTTAATATATAATTCATCCTTTTTTTTATCAAAATAATAATTTTGACCTGCAAACCAGTCTACGATAAATAATACACAAACACATAATAATAAATCCGCACATAAATATATGATCCATAAATTTTCTTTTCCAGTACCGATGACTACCCCTGCATTCGTCATCATCACAAAAACAAAGCCTATTTTACGAACCAAAACGGTTGTCCTGTCGAAGTCTGATTCGTATGTAATATATTCTACTCCAAGCACAAAGATAAGAATATAGCCGGCAACGGAAAACACTGTCTGTTCTGACAATTGAGAAAGAAATAAACTATAACATAAAATTTCTAAAAATTTAAAAACAGTATGTACACGTGAAGACTCAAAATAATTAAGTGCTGTAAGCATTTCTGTTACGAGATAACAAAAGCCTGCAGAAAAGAAAAATGAGAGAAGATATCCTTTTTTATCAACACCGGAGTTTTTAACAAAACAAACAACAGCACCGATAATAAGGATTATCCAATACATCAATCGATAATACACTTTATGCCATTTTACAAAACTGGTATAATTTAAGTTTGACATTCTTATTTCTCCCAATATACATCAACAGTTGCCTCATCATGCAGCTCCTCAATAAAAGCAGCTCTGTGACCATCGATATTTGTAATAAGTCTCGTTCCATGAACTTTCTTTAAATCAAAATCGATATAATCAAAAATATCAACAAAATAGTATTTTGATTTGCCGGACATATGAATGGTCTGTCCGTTTACAACCACATCCATATCGCGAATCGGAAGAATGATTTCCTCTTCTTCCATTGTAACATCTGTTTTTGCTTTAACTTCTTCGACTGTTACATTCTCCGGTTCCGATTCTTTTATGTGATTCTTACGATAATCGTCGGACACCTTAACCTTTTTGTCTGTCTGTTCGAATTTTTTATCATTCCATGTAACAACGAAATTATCATAAATTTTATCGTCCAAATCAGCAGCCATCTGATTAATCTCAACGCTAAATACAGGCTCAATATCCATAAATGTAAACAATTGTTCAACAGTATAATAATTTTGCATGATAATGTCATCACCGTCACAAATCTCATACGATTCTGACTGTGGTGTGTCATTTACAAGCGCAAATTTTGGACATACAATCTGCTTTCCGTTTACTTGAAACGTTAATGTTCCGCTATATTCCGGAAGGCTTCCGAGCATAATCTTTGCACATTCACCCTTTGTAGATTCTTCGATTTTTATTCTGTCATTTGCAACAATCTTTGCATTCATACCTACGACAAAACCATTGCATGTAATAACAGCTGCTTCTCCGTCATATCCGCGAACAATACGTGATTTACCGTTAATTTTAAAATTAATATCATCTCCACGCCTTGGGAAAATGGCTTCTTTTGATAAACCATACTGCACCGCTGCATCAAAAATCGTTAATTTGTCCGTATTAAACAGTTTAATTCGCTCATCATTTACATTTACAAATATAAAATCATTCTTTTGCTCGAAATAATTAATACAAATTCCGATTGGCGTGACATAAAGAGAATCCTTCTGTTGCTTTTCGATATGGAAAAATACATCATTCATGACTTCTTTTCCTCGAAGTGCAACACGTTCCGTTGGTAATTTCAGATTGTCTGCGAGCAATTCCGTAAAACCGGAAATTTTGCCGCCACCTCCGACTACAAATACGGCACTGATTGCTTCTCCACCATTTAATTCTATTATCTTTTTTGCAATTTTTTCAGTTATTTCTTTTTTACAAGAATCCATAACACTAAGGACTTCTTTAGCAGAAACCTGTTTTACGTTTCCGATAATATCTGCATATTCAATCATCTCATCCGTAGAAGTTGCTATTTTCATACGTTCTGCAGTATTAAAATCGATTAAATATTGCTTAACAAGCTTCTCTGTCAGCTCATCACCCGCTGATGGAATCATGCCGTATCCGATAATACTGCCATCCTTTGTAATACAAATATCGGATGTGCCGGCGCCCACATCAACAAGGGCGATATTCAGTAATCGGTAATTTTCCGGTATAGCAAGCTCAATCGCTGCGATAGGCTCCAATGTAAGATTTGAAACATATAATCCGGCTAATTCAACTGCAGAATATAAACTGTTCACAACCTCTTCCGGTAAAAAGGTAGCAAGCACTTCTGTACGAATTTTATGTCCCTTATGACCTTCAAGATTTGAAATTTCATAATCGTTGAGAAAATATTTGATTGCCGTATAACCAACACAATAAAACTTTGTTTGTTCGTCGTCTGTCGTAAGTTCTTCGAATATCTGGTCATGTGCCTTTTCTACACCAAGCAATTCGATGGAATGAATATGTTCTGATGTAATCGCTGTATTTTCAGAAAACTCATATTCACCAATTCCGACAGCAGTCTTCAAGACGCGACCGGCTGCCGCAATACAAACATCATGAAGCTTACGTCCATCAAGCTGACTCTCTAAATCATTTTTCACCCATGTAATATCTTCACTAACCTTGTGGATATCATGTATCTGACCGTCAATCATTGAGCGCGTGTCATGAAATTTCACAGACATAGCAATAACCTGGAATTTATTATTTTCTTTGTAACCAACGGTACCTACAATACTTCTTGTACCTATATCAAGTCCAAAAATCAGTGGTTCCGGAAATTTCACTGTCGACATACATACCCTCCAAGTAACATTTTTCATTAGAAATCAACTACAAAGCCACATTATATTATAACAAATTATTGGTTTGTATTCAACCTTGCTTTGATTTGTTCTGATGTATATTCATAATCCCT
>CALYVE010000135.1 GCA_945492935.1 uncultured Lachnospiraceae bacterium | reverse complement strand
GGGGCCCTGCCGGCAGTGCAATCAAAGAATTGCTGATGAGCAATTCTTTCTGATTACCAAAAAATGAACATTTCGAAAAAAACTTGC
The DNA here is from genome assembly GCA_945492935.1 of uncultured Lachnospiraceae bacterium. GTDB lineage: Bacteria > Bacillota > Clostridia > Lachnospirales > Lachnospiraceae > Coprococcus_C. Next base: position 5,525 of record CALYVE010000135.1, on the reverse strand, counting down.
ATGTGCCTTATTTTAATGTTATATTTAAGGTTGACTATGTATGTTTTTCGGTTTGGACGATTGATATATATTAAATTTGTTTTTGGAGGGACTCATGGGTATTATTGAAAAGGTGTTTGGCACCCATAGTGAAAAAGAGTTAAAAAAGATTTATCCGATTGTAGATGCGATTGAAGCATTGGATGAGGATATGCAGAAATTAAGTGATGATGAGCTTAAGGCGAAGACAGAGATATTTAAGAAGCGTTTAGCAGACGGCGAGACGTTGGATGACCTTCTTGTAGAAGCTTTTGCGGTTGTACGTGAGGCGGCAGCCCGTGTGCTTGGCATGAAGCATTATCGCGTACAGTTAATTGGTGGTATTTTACTCCACCAGGGACGTATTCCTGAGATGCGTACAGGTGAAGGTAAGACACTTGTGTCGACGCTTCCTGCATACTTAAATGCATTAGAGGGTAAAGGTGTTCACATCGTTACGGTAAATGATTATCTTGCTAAGCGTGATGCTGAGTGGATGGGTAAGGTGCATGAATTCCTTGGCTTAAAGGTGGGCGTTATCCTAAATGGTGATGAAAAGGATGCCCGTCGAGCAGCCTACAATTGTGATATTACATATGTAACAAACAACGAACTTGGCTTCGATTATTTGAGAGATAACATGGTTATCTACAAAGAACAGCTCGTTCAGAGAGAGTTACATTATGCCATCGTAGATGAGGTTGACTCCGTTCTTATTGATGAGGCACGTACACCACTTATTATTTCAGGTCAAAGCGGCAAATCAACAGACCTTTACAAGATGTGTGATTATCTTGCAAGACGAATGAAGCGCGGTACCGCTTCTATGGAGATTAGCAAGATGGATGCACTTATGGGTGTTCAGGCTGAGGAGGATGGAGATTACCTTGTAAATGAAAAGGACAAGCAAGTTGTTCTTACAGAGCAGGGTGTAAAAGAAGTTGAGCAGTTCTTCCATATTGATAACTTTTCAGATGCAGACAATATTGATATTCAACACAATATGATTATGGCACTTCGTGCACATGCACTTATGTTCCGCGATAAGGACTATGTTGTCAAGGACGATGAAGTATTAATCGTAGATGAGTTTACAGGACGTATTATGCCGGGTAGACGTTTCTCGGATGGTTTGCATCAGGCTATCGAGGCGAAGGAAAATGTTAAAGTTAAGCGCGAGAGCCGTACGCTTGCAACGATTACGTTCCAGAACTTCTTTAATAAGTATAAGAAGAAAGCCGGTATGACTGGTACGGCATTAACAGAAGAAAACGAATTCCGAGAGATTTATGGTATGGACGTTGTAGAAGTACCTACAAACCTTCCTGTTCAGAGAATTGATTATCAGGATTCTATTTTTAAGACGAAGAGAGAAAAATTAGAAGCAATCGTTGAGGTTGTTGCTGAGGCAAATGCAAAGGGACAGCCGGTATTAGTTGGTACTATTACAATTGATGCATCCGAAGAGCTTTCGCGTATGTTTACAAAGCGTGGAATCAAGCACAAGGTATTAAATGCCAAATTCCATGAGCTTGAGGCTGAAATCGTAGCAGATGCCGGTCAGCGCGGCGCAGTTACAATTGCAACAAACATGGCTGGTCGTGGTACCGATATCAAGCTTGGAGAAGGCGTGGCAGAGCTTGGCGGTCTTCTTATCATCGGTACAGAGCGTCATGAGTCCCGTCGTATTGATAATCAGTTACGTGGTCGTGCCGGTCGTCAGGGTGATAAGGGTGCATCTAAGTTCTATTTATCATTAGATGATGATTTGATGCGTCTGTTTGGTTCTGAACGAGTGAAATCCATTTATGATGCACTTCATATTCCGGACGGCGAAGAAATTCAGCATAAGACAATTACACGTTTCGTAGAGAAGGCACAGAAGAAGATTGAGTCAAATAACTTTGCGATTCGTAAGAGTTTATTAGAATATGATCAGGTGAATAATGATCAAAGAGAAGTCATTTACGCAGAGAGACGTCGTGTTTTGGATGGCGAAAATATGCGTGACGTAATTTTCAAATTTATTCAGGAGACTGTAGAAAGCTACGTAGACAAAACATGTTCACCGGAACTTCCGTCATCACAGTGGGAGATTGAAGAATTAAATCAGATTTTGATTCCGATTATTCCGCTTTCACCAATTTCGTTGACGGATGAAGAGAAGTCTTCAAGCAACTTAAATGCGTTTAAGCAGAGATTGAAAGAGGAGGCAGCTAAGGTTTACGAAGCGAAGGAAGCAGAATTTCCGGATGCAGAGCATGTCCGTGAGCTTGAGCGTGTAATCCTTCTTAAGGTTATTGACAAGAAGTGGATGGCTCATATTGATGATATGGCACAGCTTCGCCAGGGTGTTGGCCTACAGGCATACGGCAGCAAGGATCCTGTAGTAGAATACAAGTTTGCCGGCTTTGACATGTTCAATGCTATGACAGAATCCATTCGTGAGGAGACAGTACAGATGTTGCTTCACGTTAAGATTGAGCAGAAGGTTGAGAGAGAAGAGGTTGCTAAGGTAACCGGTACGAACCGAGACGATTCTGTGAAGAAAGGCCCTATTAAGCGCGCGAGTGCTAAGATTGGCCGTAACGACCCATGCCCATGCGGCAGTGGAAAAAAATATAAAATGTGTTGCGGACGTAATGCATAACAAAGTAGGTGAAAGCAGTGATTGAACTGGATCAATTTCGATTCACGTTAAATGAATATAGAACACCGCTGGCAGAAGTGAGGGATTCACTTTGACATTGCCGGCAAGGAGCTTCGTATAACCGAGCTGGAAGCTAAGATGGAATCGCCCGGCTTTTGGGAAGATGTGGAAGCAAGCAAGCAGGTTAGCTGTGAACTAAAAAATCTCAAAGATGTCATAGCTAGATACGAAACAATCAAAGGAAGCTTTGAGGATATGGAGACAATGATTATCATGGCTGAGGAAGAAAATGACTCGGAGCTTGTTGAAGAGATTGCAACCGAGCTGGAGGATTTTAAAGTCAGATTCGATGACTTTCGAATTGAGACAATGCTTTCCGGCGAGTTTGATTCGAATAACGCAATTGTCACAATGCATGCCGGCGCAGGTGGTACAGAAGCTTGCGACTGGGTGCAGATGTTGTATCGCATGTATACAAGATGGGCAGAAAAAAAGAAATTGTCGATAGAAGTTCTTGATTATCAGGATGGTGATGAGGCCGGTATCAAGTCGGTATGCTTCCAGGTAAATGGCTTACATGCATATGGCTACTTGAAGTCGGAGAAGGGTGTTCACCGACTGGTTCGTATTTCGCCATTTAATGCAGCAGGCAAGAGACAAACTTCCTTTGCTGCGGTTGATGTAATGCCGGAGATTGATGATACAATAGAGATTGAGATTCGCGATGAGGATTTACGTGTAGATACGTATCGCTCAAGTGGTGCAGGTGGTCAGCATATTAATAAGACCTCATCAGCAGTTCGAATTACACATATTCCGACAGGAATTGTTGTGCAATGTCAGAATGAACGTTCACAACATAGTAATAAAGATAAAGCTATGAAAATGCTTCGTGCAAAGCTTTATTTAATGAAACAGCAGGAAAATGCTGAGCGTATCTCCGACATTCGAGGAGAGGTCACAGAGAATGGATGGGGAAGTCAGATTCGTTCTTATGTTTTACAGCCATACGTTTTAGTCAAAGATAATCGTACAGGCTGTGAAAGTGGTAATGCGCAGGCAGTTTTAGACGGAGGTGTGGATGTCTTTATGAATGCATACCTCAAATGGATCAACACGAAATCCGAGGAAGAGTTTTAGCGAAGAGGAGTGGTTAGATGGCAGAAGCACAGTATGTTATTTTTTCATTAGGAACACAAAAATACTGTATGCAGTTATCCAAGATTTATGGAATTGAACAGTCGTATGTACTTGTTCCGGTTCCTGCCGCTGCAGAGCATATTAAAGGTTTGATTCATATGCGTGGCTATTTAGCGCCTGTTTACAATCTTCGTGAGAAGCTTCAGATTGATGAGCCGTCTCTTACAGAAGAGAAACAGTTGTTGATATCAGAAACACATGATATTTTCTTTGGTTTTGAGGTGGATGATGTACTTGGAATCCAGACCGTTTCGGAAACGGACGTTATGGAGATTCCTATAGTTGTTAAAAGCGATGAGACAGATTACCTTGAGAGTGTTATTCGCGTTCCGAGTGCTGATGGGACAGAGAGCGAAATAATACTTTGTATTTCTGTTGATCATATTATGAGTGAAGTTGATTTTGAAAATATTAAGCGTTCACTTGAAGAATCCGGGAATGAGGAAGAGGAGATGATAAGATGATTCAGGTTGCAGTTTTAGGTTACGGTACAGTAGGTTCCGGAGTAGTTGAAGTTATTACAAAGAACCATGACAGCATAGCAAAACGTGCAGGGCAGGAAATTAATATCAAATACGTACTTGATTTGCGCGAGTTTCCGGGGGATCCGGTGCAAGACATTCTTGTTCACGATTATGAGGTTATTGCAAATGATCCTGAAGTAAAAATCGTTGTTGAAGTAATGGGCGGGGTGAATCCGGCATATTCCTTTGTAAAGCGGGCACTTGAGGCAGGAAAGCACGTGGCTACCTCGAACAAAGAGCTTGTCGCAGTGCATGGTGCAGAACTTCTTGCCATTGCGAAAGCGCACAATGTAAACTTCTTGTTTGAGGCATCTGTTGGTGGTGGTATTCCGATTATTCGACCATTGAACCAGTCTTTGACAGCAGATGAGGTTACAGAAATTACAGGTATCTTAAATGGTACAACAAATTATATTTTATCAAAGATGACAGCGGAAGGTTCTGCTTTCGATGCTGTTTTAAAGCAGGCACAGGACCTTGGATATGCAGAGCGTAATCCGGAAGCAGATGTTGAAGGATATGATGCATGTCGTAAGATTGCTATCCTGACTTCTCTTGCTTACGGACAGCAGGTTGATTATCAGGACATTTATACAGAGGGTATTACAAAGATTACGGAGACAGATATTAATTATGCAAAGGCAATGTCCGGTTCGATTAAGTTGCTCGGAACAAGCAAGAGCATTGATGGAAAGGTATATTGCATGGTCGCTCCATTCATTCTTGATAAGGAGCATCCGCTTGCAACCGTAAATGGCGTTTTTAACGGAATCTTCGTAAACGGAAATATGGTTGGTGATACCATGTTCTATGGTAGCGGAGCCGGTAAGCTTCCGACAGCAAGTGCTGTTGTGGCAGATGTCGTTGATGCTGCAAAGCATGTGGACACAAATATTATGACAATCTGGGATCCGAACAAAATGATTCTTGGTGACAAATCCGAATTTGCCTGCAAGTTCTTTGTTCGAGTAAAGGATACCGTGGATGCAGAGCAGATAAAGGCTGTCTTCGGAGATGTGAAATTTGTCACAGTCGATGGCGTTTCCGGGGAATATGCATTCTTGACGGATGTCATGAAAGAAAGTGTATTCGAAGAAAAAATACAGAAATTTGATTTAATATACAGAATTAGA
>CALYVE010000134.1 GCA_945492935.1 uncultured Lachnospiraceae bacterium | reverse complement strand
AATATTTTCTCAAATCCCGCATTTAAAAATTCTTCTTTTGAGATATTTCCCCCAATGCGAATATACTCTTCTTTTTCAACGGCAAGCTTTATTACACCGGATATCATTCCCCACATAAGCAGTATTGTTCCAAAATAATCCGTTGTCTGTTCCAATTCACCGCTTTCTACTCCATTTTTTATGTATTGAGAAATAATCCGATTAACCTCTTCCCCTACCTGATAAGTTTTTGATAACCACGCATTATCGTTCTTTTTTTCCACTTGGATATATTGCAGTGAACGGTCAAAAAAATCCGGATAATCCGCCTGATATTTTACCAGAGCATTACACAACGAAAAGAATTGTTCTTTTGTACTCTCTCCATTCTCAAGTGCCTCAGAAAGTAATTCCTTAAGCTTCTCCATACTTTTCAAAGACAAAAACGCAACTATATCATCCTTGTTTTTAAAATATACATACAAGGTTGCTTTTCCATACCCGGCTGCAGCTGCTATCTCATCCATTTTTGTATTTTCTATTCCTTTTTTTGCAAACAAAACCATCGCTTTTTCGGCAATTCGGTTTTGATGTACAATCGGTGCTTCCTTAATTCTTCTTGCCATACATTCCTCTATTTCCCGCTTAATGCATTCTCACAAGCTTTCATAATTACCTTGCTGCTGTTTGTCGCACCTAAAACTGCATCAACCGCAACACTTTGTTTTTCTCTAAAATCCGTTCGTACATTTCATTAACAATTTGTCTATTTTTGCATATTTCTTCTGTGGTACACCATCATATTTTCCTGTGTTGGAACATATAACCGTCCCGATTTTCTTTACACCCGAGGTCTTAAAATATTCTTTTACCACACGACAGATTCCCGATGATTGTCCGCATAATTTTGCAAACGGCATTCTCGTATTACATGCCGTAAGAAGTATGTATCTCTTCCCTTTTAATCGAGGCTTTGGAAAATAATCTGTCTCAAGCATTGAAGCTCCTGACATTCTATCCATCAAATTTTTGACAACAGCAGGTACATTTCCCCAATACACCGGAGCGGCAAGGATAATAACATCTGCTTCTTTTATTAGCTTTGTAATCTCCGGCATGTCATCATTTTTGTAGATACACTCTGCAGTTTCCATACACTTTCTACAGCCTTTACAATACTCAATGTTCTTATCAAACAAATTAATATAAGTAAGATTATGACCCATTTTTTCTGCCTGCCTGGCAGCATACTTCAACATGGTTGTTGTCTTGCCCGACTTCCGAAAACTGCCTTGTATAGCTAAAATTTTACATGTGCTTCCCATAGGATACATCTCCTTTTGTAATAATTGAACTTATTGGTTCAATTATTAGCACAAACTTTTCGATTTGTCAAAATATTTTGTAATTATTTTTCTTCGCGGATGAAACACTTCTTTGGAATCTTATTTTCCGATTTTCATTTCTGACAAAATGGCACAAATAAGCCGGCATCCTCTCGGACACCGGCTTCAACAGGTCTTAATAGAAGGCATTCCCGCAAGAAAGAGTCTTTGTTACAAGACTCTTTCTTGCTAAGCGCGGTTATTTTTTGCAACATATACTTTGCGCGCGAGTGCCACCTGCCGTAATTTCCGGATCAACGCTCATAATGGTCATTCTCATATTAATGAATCGGAGAAATATTTTGTTTCTACGGACGCCCCTTCGCACGCCTCAAGCACTCGTCTCGAAACTTCCGTGCAGTCTCCATAAGTTCATTATATTGCTCCTTCGCACTTACAATCTGGTTCTTGTGATACTGTATTGCCTTTTCCTTCCGCGTAAGCTCCTCCTGCATTTCATATAATTTATTTTTCGTTTTTTCCAGTTCGGTCTGAAGCTTATTTAATACTTCTTCATAGTGTTCCTTCGCCGTCTCAAGCAAACACATTTCCAGATTTTTATCGATTTTCCAAAGTAAGCATTCTTCACCGCACCAAAGAATGAGTATCCCCCACTCTTTCCAAATCAGGCTCCAGAAATCATAATCTGTTACATTTGCTGCCCGACAATTTGTTTCAAAAAATTGCCTTCCATCCTCAAATGGTAGGATTCCATACACTTTACTTTCACCTTCCGCATTTTCAGATTGTTCTGAAAAAAATAATAGCAACCGTCCATAGAAAGACATCAAACAAGGTTTTTCATACCGGACACCCTTTATTGTTTTTTTCTCATAGGCGAAGGCGTATCCCATAACTGACCTTACCACAAGTGAACCGGAAGAATTTATGTAGGCAAAATAAATACTTCCATTGTAAGCGATGTCATGAAGCTCACGCTCATAATCCTTTGCAAGAATTACCGGTGTAAAAATACGTTCTCCCTCTTTTTGCCGCACCTGAATTTCTCCTCTGTCAGTATACAAAAACAAACCGCGACCCTTCTCAATCTCATAATAATTCGACATGACTTTCCCCATATAATAACGTATATATTACTATATGTTTCCACACACTTTTCAATGAAAAAACATATAATATACAAAAACCAAAGGACTCAATGCTATGTCAAAATGTAAATGTAAGGCAAACGCTCGAATTGTGAGCAACGTTGTTTCCGGTATGGAAGGCAATTTCTGTCCTTGCACGGATGTCTGTGCATCACCGATCTGTGGCGATCCATGTGTTCTCGGTATTATGGCTCCGCTGATTTACGATGAAATCGGAATCAATCTTTGCACAACATTTCCCTTAGGTGTCAGCATCCCTACCACTTTTCCTACCGCGACGCGCGCGACTGCCCGAGTAGTAAATGCAACCTATACCTACGGCACAGGAAATGTTACTATTGACCCCATCCCAGGACGAGGCAACTGCTACGATATTACGCTCTCAAATATTACGGTCACATTTGCTATTGATTTGTACGACGAGAACTGCCGTCTGTTAACCACCGTATATCCTACCGCTGTGTATCTTCCTCCTGAAACTACCGCTGAAACCTATGATGAGGATACAAATCCAACCTCTGTAGAACTGGAGTTGTTTGCTCCTTATGGACCTTCTTACACTGTAACAGGAACAACAACGTCACCTTCTATCAACTTTATTGGTTCAGCAACAGGTTCAAACACCGTCACACAGGGAATTAATCTTTTTGCCTTTGCGAAGGTACTGGATTTAAATACGACCGACAGTACAATCACCGTCGGACTTACACTCGTTCTTCAAAGTCTCTATTTTGTAGGATATAAGGTTCCAAGTGAAGGAAAAATCGATATTCCGAAAGGAAGCATCATTACTCCTGAAGACTCCGAATGCATGCGTTTTGTAGCAGGAGATCTTTTAAATCTTGCAATCAAACCGCTTAATTTAGGTGATCCTGAATACGAGGAATTTGCAAAACGCGACTGTATTCAGATAACTACCCCTCCATGCAGTGGTGGCTGTTCATCTTGTTCTGACGCAACGAAAGAAGAAATCCGGGTAATGTCACAAGACAATACAACGCAACCCTAGGCGATTTCTCAAAATACGTCAGCATTTTATATTAAAATAAAACGCCAAGGTGCATCGCAATTTATACGCTGTTCCTTGGCGATTCTGCTTGTTTACTGCGCCCTTGTGACGCGGTTCCTGACGGCAGTACAATTCAATTTCTTATTTATTTTTTGCTATCCTTCAATCTTTAGCATTCTATAACCAATACCTACGTGGGTCTGAATATACTGAACACCATTTTGGGAATTTTCAATCTTCTTACGAAGAGTAGCCATAAACACCCGAAGAGATGCTACATCATTTTCCCAGGCTGCTCCCCAAACATTTTGCATGATAAACGTATGTGTCAAAACCTTTCCGATATTTTGTGCAAGCAAACACAAAATCTTGTATTCAATTGGTGTCAAATGGACTTCAACATCTTTTAGATAAACAGTTCCGGCTACATAATCGATACGCAAATTTCCATTTGTAAACACAGAATTTCCGGGTGTACTTTCCTGCATCAAAACAATCCTTCGTTGCATTACTCTGATTCTTGCAAGAAGCTCCTCAACGGAAAATGGCTTCGTCAAATAATCATCTGCTCCAGCGTCAAGCGCTTCCACCTTGTCACGATCATCACTTCTGGCACTGATTACAATAATCGGAAGATTACTCCACGCGCGTATTTTTTTGATAATTTCGATCCCATCCATATCCGGCAATCCCAAGTCAAGCAATACGATATCCGGATTATGAGACGTAATCTCCATCAATGCCTCCGCACCATTCATTGCAGTAATACTCTGGTATTCATTTATTTTTAATGTTGTTGTAATGAGGTTTCGAATCGGTGCATCGTCCTCAACAACCAAAATCTGTATCTTGTTCATAGTCCTTTACCTTTCCGATTGGTAACCGAATTGTAAAAATACAACCATGTGGTTCATTATCCTCAAGCTCAATCGTTCCATTGTGTGCCTGAACAATTGATTTGCAAAGTGACAATCCAAGTCCGAGACTTCGCCTGCTATCTGCCACTCCACTATTCGCTGTATAAAACATATTAAAAATATATGGTTTATGTTCTTTTGGAATTCCCGGTCCATCGTCAATTACCTGGATTAAAGCCATGTCGTCCACAACGCTAGACTTTACCTGAATGGTGGAACCGTCTTTTGTATACTTGATCGCGTTATCAATTAAATTTATCATCACCTGTACAATGAGACGTCCATCCACATCAACCAGTATAATTCCGTCATCTGCCTGTACATCCAAATGGTGCGTATTACTGATTCTTTTTGCATGTATAACTGCTTCTGAGATAATTTCATCCACAAGCTCTGTTGATATATTGAGTCGGATTTGCCCATTATCAATTCGTGTAACCGCAAGAAGATTCTCAACAACATTAATGAGCCACATAGAATCGTCATATATATCCTTAAAAGTCTGTCTGAGCAAATCGTCTTCCATTCGACTGTAATTATATAACAAATTGTTTGCATTTCCGGATATTGACGTGAGGGGTGTACGTAAATCATGTGAAATCGACCGCAACAAATCTGCTCTTAACTGTTCACTTTTGGCAAGCAACACCATCTGTTCTTTTTCTTTTGTTATTTTGCTTCTTTCCATTGCAAGTGCACATTCGCCAAGCACCGACAGCACCATACTATATTCAAACATTTCCAGAGGATTGTTGCCAATCTCAATTCCAACTACACCATGAACCGCATTTCCGGTTCGAATAGCCAGATATAACCCCACTGCCTCCGAAAATACACTGGTTGTAGCGCCGGCGCGTTTATTATTTTTAAATACCCATTGCACAATTTCCGCTTCGTTCTCATCAAATTCAGCATAGTCATTTTGTCCGATTACAATCGGTACGAGGTTATCATCTTCTGAAAGATACGCATGCGTTTGTCGATTCAACAAAATCTGAAACTGCTTCAAAATATCCAGCATGATTTCTTCGTCGGTTGCAGCCTTCTGTAACAGCTGATTTGTCTCAAACAATACTTTGTTTCGAAAGGCCGACTTTGCGGCTTCCTTTGACTGCTTCTTTATCTTTGACATGAGTGTTCCCGTCAAGAGACTTGTAAAAAACATAATCAAAAATGTAAGCGGATAACCTTTGTCATATACCATAAATGTAAACTTTGGTCCGACAAAAAA
>CALYVE010000133.1 GCA_945492935.1 uncultured Lachnospiraceae bacterium | reverse complement strand
TTTCCTGCTAAAAACACAGGTACATATTCTTCAAAAAAGCCCTGAAACCCGCTTAAACTGGGGCTTTACGTGATAGTAAGCACACCGTCTCCACATGCTGGGTACAAGGGAACTGATCCACACAACAAGCCTTGTCAACATGATAGCCGTGGCTTGTGATGAACTCCAAATCGCGCGCAAGAGAAGTTGGCTTGCAGCTGATATATACAATCTGATCTACGCCAAAATTCAAGATTTTCTCGAGTGCCTTTGGATGAATCCCATCGCGTGGCGGATCTACAATGATTACATCCGGTTTGTCCGTCACCAAATCGATAGCCTTTAATACATCACCTGCAATAAAATCGCAGTTATTAAGGCCATTTAACCTGGCATTTTCCTTCGCTGCAAAAACCGCTTCCTCGACAATTTCGATACCGATGACTTTACCTGCCGCAGGTGCCATCATCTGTGCAATTGTACCGGTTCCGCTATATAGATCAAACACAACCTTCCCTGCTGACTGTCCCTTTGCTGCATCCTTCATAACCGTCCCGGACATAATATATTCTCGTGCTTTTGTATAAAGAACCTCACAGCCCAATGTATTTGTCTGAAAGAAGGAAAATGGCGAAATACGGAACGAAAGCCCCATAACCTCTTCAACAATAGAGTCTGTGCCATACAGACAAAGCAGTCTGTCACACTGTACAACATCGCCTAAGGTGTCATTCTCTGTATATAAAATTCCTTGAATCGTTCCTTCAAAATCATCCTTTTGGGCAAGTTTCAGAAGTCCTTTTGCATATTCTGTAAGTATAGCCGGAACACCATCCGCAGCAACAGAAAAACCGAACTTCTCCCACTGCGTTGCGGCAACGATATTGATTAAAAACTGACCATTTGCCTTCGACTGGCGAATGACGAGATTTCGAAGAATACCCTCATGGCTCATACGATGGAAATACGGAACCTTTTTGTCTGAAAAAAATGCAACCGTATAATCGAGAATTTTTGACCAGTCCGCACCAATAATTCTACAACCACTCACTGTCAAAATATCATGAAAGCTGCCTTTTTTGTGTAAACCGAGAGCAAGCGGTCCACCCTTGCATGCATCGCCAAACGTAAACTCCATCTTATTGCGATACCCTTCTGTCACAGGAGATGCGCAAATGCCTTCCCACACATAATCCGCCGATCCGGAACCTTCCTTTAGAAGAACTTTATCAAGAATCTGCTTTACAAGGCGTTCCTTGAACGCAAGCTGATTCTTATAAGACATTGTCTGATATGTACAACCACCACATTCACCAAAATAAGGACATACCGGCTGCATGTCCTCCATTGGCGCAGGCTCAAGAACGCAAAGCAATTTGCCCTCTGCCATCCCGCTTTTCTTTTTTGTGATCATAAACTGCACCTTTTGACCGGGTAGTGCTCCCTTTACAACGACCTTTCGGTCCTCCATTCTAAGAATTCCCTTATTGGGAAAATCAAACTGTGTAATTACACCCTCGTAAATCTCACCTTTTTTCATCATTTCTCCTATATCATATCTTGCCGACACAAACATATGCCGGTTGTTTCAAATTCATTTTATAAATAACATACCGCAAAATGAATCGTCCCATCATCATGAAGTTCTAAAATTCCATAGGTTGCCCGATGATTACTCTGTCTTGGGAGCGAAACACTTCCCGGGTTAAAAATTGATACATCATCACCCATCGAAATGTAAGGCACATGCGTATGCCCGAAAAGTGCAATATCACATTTGTTTTGAAGCGCTGTGTACCGAAGCACCTGCAAATCATAATTCACCTGCTGCCTGTGACCATGTGTTGCATAAATGTTATGCCCTGCAACAGAAATAATATTGCGGTCCATAAGCTCAGATGTACTATCGCAGTTTCCTCGCACAATATATGCAGATACTCCGCGTGCCATCTGTGCTACCATCTGGTAATTCGGACCAACATCGCCAAGATGAATCATTGCATTAATCCGGCCTGCCGCATCAACTGCTGCCTGCACATTTTCGTCTCTTCCATGAGAATCACTGACAACCAAAATTCTTTGCATTATAAAACCTCTTTAATCATCTCAAGTGCCCGACCTCTGTGACTTACTTTGTTTTTTTCTTCCGGGGCAAGCTGGGCTGTTGTCTTACCAAATTCCGGAACATAAAAAATAGGATCATACCCAAATCCGTTTTCACCCGCCGGCTCATATGCAATCTGACCTTCAATTGTACCTCTTCTTGTCAAAACACGACCATCCGGAAATACTGCGGCGATTGCACAGACAAATCTTGCGCTTCTTTCGTCTCCCTTTGCGTCTGCAACGCGGTCAATAATCAATTGGTTCTTAATGGAATAAGGTGTATCAACACCTTCATAACGAGCGGAATAAATACCGGGTGCCTTATCAAGATAATCAACCTCAAGCCCGCTGTCATCTGCCAAAACAACACAGCCTGCCGCCTCCGGGCATTTGCTGATTGCAGTTGCCTTGATGATGGCATTCTCTTCAAATGTAGTTCCATCTTCCACAACATCGATATCAATTCCTGCCTGCTTCTGGCTTACAATCTCGTAGCCGCAGTCTGCAAGAATCATTCGAATTTCTACCATCTTATTCTCATTACCTGTTGCAAAAATAATCTTCTTCATAGTATTCTCCTGTTCTTTTTCTTGTTCCCTGTCAACGCTTTGCACATCAAAAATATGTGTGTGCTAATTCATTTCTTCCGTGTGAATCAATGCCTCCTCAGCATCACTTCCTGATGCGTCCTCCGTTTCCTCTGTTGAAGTCTCCGTTGTTCCTTCCGTAATAGAATCCAAATCAACATCAATGGTACCATCACCCTCTGTCGAAACAATAGGCTCCTCAATAATTTCCGGTTTCTTTCCGTCGGAATATCTAGTAAAGGCCTTTAGACAGATATTGCAATTTTGTGTTGCTTCCGCGCTATGCCAAAGCTCCCCATACAAACTGATATATCCTTCTCCATCCGCGATATCAAAACCATCTGTACGTTCATCAACATTATATTCAATTGCAATTGGATGAACGGCTCCCGGCGTTTTGATTTTGACAACAACCGCATACTTCTCATTGTCATCAAGCGGTATTGCCTCAGGAAATTCGACCGTATAATACCCTGCATATTTCATGCTGCCCGACACAACAAATAAACGATCCCGAAACGATGTAGTATCCTCAAAGTTGCGCACAACATAAACCTCAAACTCTGTATTAACATCTGTTGCATAGAAGGAAACTGCCGCAAGCTCTTCCCCTTGTCCTGCCTGGTAAACATTCGAAAAATAAGCTTCTTCTTTGCCAAATCCCATGAGGCCTACCCAGCCAAGCAGATCTGACTGATAAATCCTGTCGTAATTATTCACATCGCCAACTCGCGTGTAGACTACGGATTTGTTACAGATATTTTTGTCATAGTAGGATACATAAAAATATCCATCCTCACCAAATTCTTCCCCCCAGCTGTTCTTACAAATAAATGCGCCATCCCCCTCCGGATGTGTTGTAAAATTCTCTTTTGGATAATTGTCATCCCAGCCAATAACTACAACATCATGATTGGGAACCTCATCGCCATCATAGTAGTAAGCACTATTTTCACGCGAATAGTATTTTGACTCACTATCTGCATATTCCATTTGTGAATACAGAGATGTCTCAAGGGCGCCATAGCGGAAAATGGCACTTTTTAACGTATCAAAATCACGGTCGTTTATGACGAGCGCTTCCTCCAAATGTTTGACCGGCTTCAAAGTCGGATTCGTCTTTCCGTCGCCGTAAGGATCATCCGTCTCATAGACAGGTCCCTGCCAGGCTGCAAGATACGCAATACTCATCGTATGCTCGCCACCCTTACTTAAGTTAACACTGTAGCTGTTGCAAAGTGTCATGTGATCTGTTGAAAATACTAACTCCTCACTTGGGAGAATGGTTGATTCAAGTGCGCCAAGTGAAGCAAATGCCCAGCATGTACCATATCTTCCCTGATCTCGAACCGGCGACACTCTGCCATAATCACGCATATCGTAGGAGGCAGGAAGCAGCGGTTCTTCGCGCTCCTTTGCCAAATCAATATAGCCTTCTGTCAAATCATAATTCACGTGATAGCTAAGATACGGTGCAATATCATCAATCGGAATAAACAATTTTGCTGTATCGCTGTCAATACATACGTTTGACTTAAGAATCAGACTATCCCGCTCATTTATAATTGCAACATCACTGTCAACGCTCATTTGAATCAGATTGTCACCCTTCATGACAATGACTTTTCCGTCCGGATAAACAAGAACCGAGCAACTAAGCAGACTGCGCAAAAAATCGCCCTCAACCATGAGTTTCATCTCCGGGCTTACATAAAATGTGTATCCAAACTCATCAATCTGTGTTCCTGCAACCGTGATTGTCATACGCTCAGAATTAAGCATACCAACAATATTTTCACCGAAAACCTCCGCACATTGTTCGAAATCACCCGACTTTGTAACCGTTACAAGCGGTGTTCGATTCAGCAAATATCCAATTATAATTACTGCAACAACCATTACTGCTGCACCAATCAATTTTTTCATCTGTTTTCCCCTTTTGCATGGTTCTCCTTTTCCATGCCATGTAGCAAAATGCTACTCGTTATTCTCTTTTTTCTTTGGCGGCTTAGGACCCATAAACTGATAGAAATAGGATTTAATCATACCATTATAAATCTTGCGATTTCGATCCGCTTTACGACCAATATATTTTTCTGCTTCTTCATATGAAGTAATCAAATACATCGACCAATCTGAGAGTCTTGCAAAGCTTTCTCCAATCGTTTTATACAATGCAGGAAGCGCCTGCTTCTCTTCCAAACGTTCACCATATGGCGGATTTGTAATGATAAAACCAAAATGCTTCGGATGGTGTAAATTCTTCACGTCTCTCGCCTGAAAATGAATATATTGATCGACTCCTGCTGCCTTTGCATTTGCCATTGCACACTTTATGATTTCCGAATCAAGATCATAACCCTGAATATTCATCTCGACATCTTTTCGAATCAAATCATGTGCCTCATCATATGCCTCATACCAAAGTTTTTTGTCTGCAATCTTCCCCCAACAATCTGACGCAAATGAACGGTCAATTCCCGGTGCAATATTCGCACCTATCATCGCCGCTTCAATCGGAAAGGTTCCACTTCCGCAAAACGGATCGACAAGCACACGCTCCTTATTCCATGGTGTAAGCATAAGAAGTGCTGCTGCAAGTGTCTCTGAAATCGGTGCCTTTCCAACAAGCTTCCGATAGCCTCTCTTATGAAGACTTGTACCACTTGTGTCAAGACCAATCGACACCTGATCCTTTCGTATAAACACACGAATCGGGTATTCATCTCCATCCTCATCAAAATGGTTCACGTGATATGTAAGCTTCATTCGCTCAACAATCGCTTTTTTTACGATAGACTGAATCGCGCTACCCGAAAAAAGTGTACTTTGATTCGTTGTCGCTTTCGTAACCCAGAATCTCGCATCCCTTGGGAGTACCATCTCCCAAGGAAGTGCCTTTGTCCCTTCAAACAAAGCATCAAAATCGGACGCCGTAAAGCTTCCCATCTTCAGAAGAATTC